>CAJCHO010000116.1 GCA_903970145.1 Mycobacteriaceae bacterium
CCGTCCGACTTGCGCCCCACCAGCAGCGGCCTTGATAACTCTGAGTGACCCTCTGACATACGTGCCCACGTTGATTGAACGTGGGCACGATGATTCTCCACTTACCTACCGAATACTAGACGTGGTTTACTGACCGCTTACTCACCGTGGCCACTCGCAATACCAAGGACTTTGCGAAATTTCCTGTCTCGGTATTCGACCCGTTCAGTCCCAAGTAGGGTCATGAACAGCTGCCTGTAGATTCTGAGCAGCGACCTGATCGAAATTGGAAAGCTTCGGAATTTCTCTCACTGGGACAGACTCGCGTGCCAGGGAACCACCGCGACCTTTTCCACAATCGGTGTGATTTGCACCCTCTCTTTCGATACCTGCACAACCGAGATCTCGTCGACCTGAACAGGATGTCCGCTGAACGCGCTTAGCCAGCGAAGCGGATTCGAGAATGAATTGAAGCACTTTCGCATGACGCCGACGTCGGAATCACCTGTGGTTGACTCACAAAGAATTTCGTCGGCGCTCGCAAGCACCTTTCCGGCCCGCTCTCCAGGTTCCTGCCCCAAACGAAGTACTTCAGAGTATTTGCGATTTCGACGGGCGCGGCTGCAGAGGCTTCGCTGACTCTGCCACTTTCCGTGTTCAGGGAGAAGAACCTTGTAGCGTGGTACTCGGGCGTTTGGCTCGAACCTTCCGTCAGGGTCACGCGTACCTCGACTGCCGACACATTCCCTGAGAATATGGCGACCACCAGAATAGTTAGCAATGTCCGCATTCCACATTTCCTGTGGTGTGTGGCGATTCCCTTAGGATTCTTCTTTTGGAGTGTGAAGTTCATGGAGGCGGGGGTCGGAATCGAACCGGCGTACACGGCTTTGCAGGCGTTGAACGCGATTATTCTTCCGCATTTTCATAGGCTTGCGGCACGGCTAGACGTACCACTCCAGAAACCACTCTCGCAAATACCGAATTGCGCAAGACCCCGGGGGGGTGCTGCCATGCCTGATATAGCACATATGTGCTACAGTTAGCTACTTGCGAGATCGATCAAGGAGATTGACACATGTCTACCACGACAATTCGAATCGATGACGAGCTGCGGCAGCGCGTCGCGAGTGCCGCAGAGCGCGCTGGAAAGAGCCCGCATGCGTTCATCGTTGAGGCGATTGCTGCCACCGTAAGCGAGTCTGAGCTGCGCGAGGAGTTCTATCGCATGGGAAGCGAACGCTGGGAAAAGATTTCGGCCGGTGGTAGGACTGTCGCGATGCAAGACATGCGCAATTACGTGACTGCGCGTGCTCAAGGAAAGAACCCGGCGAAACCAAAATCGCGGAAGCACGGGACTTGAAGTTGCATGATGCTGCAATCGAATTCGCCCCGGAAGTTCAGAACGACTTCGATCGAATCGTCGACTTCGTGGACTCGCACAATCCGGGCTCAGCGATGGAGCGAGTCTCAGAAATACTCAACGCCATTCAAATTCTCGCAACGAGCCCGCTTATCGGGCGGCCAATCTCGCCCGGTCGGCGCGAGCTAATCATCGGACGCGGTGCGCGCGGATACGTCGTGCTCTACCAGTTCGTCGAGCCGTTGGACCTGGTGTTCGTCCTCGCGATCCGGAGTCAGCGCGAATCGGGATACAAACATCCTTAGAGTTGACGCCTGTCGTTACGCAGTGATTTGGAGGCGGAGGTCGGAATCGAACCGGCGTACATGGCTTTGCAGGCCGTTGTCGAAAGAATATCCGCCAAATAATCAATCACTTGCAGACACCCGCCACCAACTGTCATCTTGCGCAATCCTTGCGAGATTGAGGAGACAGCTTACCAGGTAAGCGATATACTTCCAGGAGTGAATATTGAGGAGCAAGCCCATGGCTGCTGCAACGCTTACCGAAAAGGGTCAGGTCGTCATCCCGGCAGAGATTCGGGCTCGGTACGAATTGACCCCTGGGACTCAGGTGGAGTTCGTCGATGAAGGTGGGTCGATTCGTCTGCGAATTCGGAGAAAGATTGTTCCGTCAGACCCGAATGCCGGTTACGGAATGTTGAAGGCAAGGCAGCCCGCGAACGGCGAGCCGACCCGGCGCCTCTCGGATTTCGATGCCGCCTCTCTGCTAAAGCGATAGGCGGAGCTCCGCGTGATTGCCCTTGATACGAATGTCCTCGCCCGATTCTACTGCGAGGACCCCAACGACCCCGAAGCCGAGCGGCAGCGACCCATTGCGCGCGCCATCCTGCTTGATTCACCGGCCGTATTTATTCCGCTGACGGTCGTCCTGGAATTTGAGTGGGTTCTTCGCGGATTCTATGGATTCGGGGCAAATGAGACCGCGGACGCACTCGACCATCTGCTTGGAATGGCGCATGTGACAGTCGAGAGATGGGAAGCAGTAAAGGATGCAGTCGGCCTGCATCGCCAACGCCTCGACTTTGCCGATGCCCTCCACCTCTCGTGCAGCGCAAATTGCGAGCGATTCTACAGCTTCGACGATCGTAAGTTTGTCCGTCGCGCCCGACGTTTGAATTTGGCGCCCGAGGTAACCCTTGCACGTTAGAGCGGCGTTGCTTGTTGTCGCATTGGGACTTTAGGGTGACGTCGCACTTGCTCGTGATTTGTGCCCACCCGAGTTGGCCAAGTTTGCCGAAGGGTGAACAAGAGGCGGCCGGGAAGTAAACGTAGGCTGCACAGCGGCAGGGCCAAAGAGCTCGACGATGGCGCGTGTTGCTCAACAATCACCATCGCTCTTGAATTCGTGGAGGCGGGGGTCGGAATCGAACCGGCGTACACGGCTTTGCAGGCCGTTGAATTTCTGAAATATGGCCTACTTTCAAGGACTTATGTGGCAAAAATTGCTACCATTCCTAGTGCCATTCTTCTCAACCTCGTGGTCTCCCCGGAAACAGCGGCTACCGCTGAGACTCGACGGCACGGGTCAAAGCGACGCAATGCGCAGAGCTGCGCTTACAGTTCGCCACCCGCTTCGCCCTTGCGGTACTCTCTCTCGTGCAGGTTATGTTTCGTCCAAGGAACGAGCATGGAAAGAGCACTAGTCAGTCGAGACCCCGAGATTATGAGCGGCGCCCTGTGCTTTTCGGGAACGCGTGTGCTCGTCCAATCGCTTTTCGATTACCTTGAAGGAAGTTCCACCCTCGAGGATTTCCTTGACGACTTTCCCTCGGTAAGTCGCGAATCTGCGGTGGCCGTGCTCGAGCAAGCCCGCGAGCACATATTCGCCGATGCGACTCCTCCTTGACGAGTCACTTCCGAAGTCGTTGCGCGAGTCCCTGGTAGGACACACCGTCTCGACAGTCGTCAAGATGGGGTGGAGTGGAACCAAGAACGGCGCGCTCCTGGCTTTAGCTTCGGCGCACTTCGACGTGTTCTTGACAGCCGACCAGAATCTCCAGCACCAGCAGAACGTCCAAGCGCTTCCCGTAGCCGTCGCTGTGCTTTGCGCGAAATCGAACGAATTGGTGAACCTACTACCACTCGTACCCGTGTTGTGTGCCAAGCTTGAAAGTCTCACACCGAAGTCCCTCGTCCGAATCGAGCACAGCGCTTGAGCCTCATCCATGACTCGAACGAGAAAGCTTCAATTCGGCATAGCCATCTTATTTTGTGTCGCGCTGGTCTTACTTTGGCCGGGCTATTGCAGTTGTTCACTGTGCTCAGCCAATGGCAACGCACCGCCTCCCTGCAAATGTACGTCGGTGATTGCACACTGGTGGACCATGTCTTCCGACGCATCGAACCCGTCTGGACGAATTGCCGCCGCACCGAGCTAGGCAGCTGCGAGTACTAGTAGCTGCACTGGGATGAAATGACTTCAACACGCAGCGCATTGGGGACACTTCGCTGACGCTTTGACTAGTAATTGGAGGCGGGGGTCGGAATCGAACCGGCGTACACGGCTTTGCAGGCCGCTGCATGACCACTCTGCCACCCCGCCTTGGGGTCAATCAGCAATCGTGCGCGCACATTGTAGCCATGCCAGGAGATCTGCGCTGGCGGCACTGAGATGCAATTGCGGCAATCAAACAAAAAGGGAAGCCTGTCGTCACACAAGGCCTCCCCTTGGAAGTTGGAGCGGGAAACGAGTCTCGAACTCGCGACCTCAACCTTGGCAAGGTTGCGCTCTACCAACTGAGCTATTCCCGCGTCGCGACACAAGGGCGAAATTATAGCGTCTGGCGTAACTCTGTCAACTCGACTGTCACGTCAATGCGCTAGAGTGGGCGTCAGCTAAGCGCAAATCGATTGGGAATTACATCGATTCCATGCATCAATGCGTGCACGGTTGGGATATGCGGGCACCCCTGAGTGGCGTCGCGGATGCCGGATTGAATCATACTGGCGGCCGCGCCGGCGAGAGATTACGGGTCCGGCGTTAGAATCCCACAGAAGCCTTCTTTGCATGCACTATCCTCTTCCCAAGAATACTCAACGACAGCAGTGGCCAGCTCCGCCAGGTTCGGGTGACGCGTGGCTTCTGGCCCGTACGGCTCGGTCGCTGCGCGACGAAGGTCGTCGTCTCACCGTATTCTGCGCGAGCCCGTTCGATGCGCAACGTCTGTGTGACGAAATTGCCTTTTTCGATCCAGCGCTTGCGGTGTATCTGTTCCCCGATTGGGAAACATTGCCATATGACCAGTTCTCCCCTCACCAGGACCTGATCTCGGACCGGCTGCTGTCTCTTCACGAGGTGCGTAGCGGACGCTGCGAGGTGCTGCTGGTCCCTACCACGACTGCGCTTTATAGCCTTGCGCCGCCCGGCCACCTCGCGGCCTACACGTTTCTTTTCAAGAAGGGCGAGCGACTGGATGCCGACGGTCTCAAGGCGCAGCTGACCCTGGCCGGCTACCAGCATGTAGGCCAGGTCATGACACCCGGCGAGTACAGCGTGCGCGGCGGATTGATCGATCTGTTTCCCATGGGTTCGGCCCTCCCCTACCGGCTCGACCTGCTCGGCGAAGAAATCGAGACCATCCGCACCTTCGACGTGGATACTCAGCGCAGTCTCTATCCGGTTCCGGAGGTCCGACTCCTCCCCGGTCGCGAATTTCCGCTCGACGAAGCGGCTCGCAACGCATTTCGCAGTCGCTGGCGCGAGCAATTCGAAGGCGACCCTAGCAAGTCCATCGTCTACCGCGATGTTGGCAACGGCATCCCGAGTGCCGGCATTGAGTATTACCTGCCCCTGTTTTTCGAGAACGTGGCGACCATCTTCGACTATATCGGAGCGGATTGCGTCGTCGCCTTGCATGGTGACAATGTCGCGGCAATCCAGCGCTTCTGGGCAGATACCGAACAGCGCTACCGCTTTCTTTCGGCCGACCGGGAACGCCCTCTCCTGCCTCCAGCGCAAATGTTCCTCACCGAGGAGGGCTTCTTTTCCCGTGCCAAGACGCACGCGCGAATCAGCTTCAACCGGGAACCCGGGAATGCAGGACTTTTCGCGCCGCTACCCGACGTAGCTGTCGACCGGCGCGCCGAGGATCCGCTAGTGCGCCTAAAGCGCTTTCTCGACTTACCCGGGTCTCGCACGCTCGTTCTCGCCGAATCGGCGGGTCGGCGAGAGACGATGCTTCAATACTTTGCCGAGTACGGAGTTCATCCGGAATCCGTCGACAACTTCAAGCAGTTTGTCAGTGGAACGATCCGCTTTGGCCTCGCGGTCGGGCCGCTCGCCTCTGGGTTCGCACTGACGGATCCGGCACTGACTGTCATCACTGAAACGGAACTCTACGCCGGCTCGGCCACACACCGCGCCCAGCGCCGACAGCAGGAAAGAGTCAGCGACGTCGAGATGATGGTGCGCGACCTCTCCGAGTTGCGCATCGGCGATCCGGTGGTTCACGCACAACACGGCATTGGTCGCTATCTCGGCCTGGTGAACATGGATCTTGGTGAAGGGGTGACCGAATTCCTGCACCTTGAGTATGCCGACGCAAGTAAACTCTACGTCCCGGTGGCGCAGCTGCACATCATTTCACGCTACTCGGGCGCAGCACCCGAGCAGGCCCCGCTGCATGCTCTGGGCTCAGGCCAATGGGACAAGGCGCGCCGTCGCGCCGCCCAGCAGATCCGTGATACAGCCGCCGAATTGCTCAACATTTATGCCCGGCGTGCGACGCGCGCGGGACACGCCTTCCAGTATTCGCAGCACGACTACGAGGCGTTTGCCGCGAGTTTCGGATTTGAGGAAACGCCCGACCAGGCGGCAGCGATCACAGCAGTGATCGGCGACATGACTGCAGGCCGTCCCATGGACCGACTGGTGTGCGGCGATGTCGGGTTTGGCAAGACCGAGGTGGCGCTGCGCGCCGCCTTTGTCGCAGTCATGGGGGGCAAACAGATCGCCATCCTCGCGCCGACCACGCTTCTCTCGGAACAGCACTCCCAGACTTTTTCGGACCGCTTCGCGGACTGGCCTGTGCGCATCGCCGAACTGTCGCGTTTTCGCTCGGCCAAGGAAGTCGCATCGGCGATCAAGGGGATTGCCGATGGCACCATCGACATCGTCATTGGCACGCACAAGCTGCTCTCGCCGCAGGTGGAGTTTGCCCGACTGGGCCTCGTCATCATCGACGAGGAGCATCGATTTGGTGTGCGTCAGAAGGAGCGCATGAAGGAGCTGCGTGCCGAGGTGGACGTACTGACGCTCACTGCTACCCCGATCCCGCGGACCCTTGGTATGAGCCTCGAAGGCATTCGCGACTTCTCGGTCATCGCAACTGCCCCGCAAAAGCGACTGGCGATCAAGACCTTCGTGCGCCGTGAATCAGAAGGCACGATTCGCGAGGCGGTCCTGCGTGAGCTCAAGCGCGGCGGCCAGATCTACTATCTGCACAATGAGGTCGAGACCATCGAGAACCGACGCGCCGCGTTGGCCGCACTGCTACCGGAGGCGCGCATCGCCGTAGCCCACGGCCAGATGGGCGAACGGGATCTCGAGCGCGTCATGCGCGAGTTTTATCAGCAACGTCACAATGTGCTCCTGTGCACTACTATCATCGAGACCGGCATCGACGTCCCAACCGCAAATACGATCATCATTCATCGGGCCGACCGATTCGGTCTCGCACAGTTGCACCAGCTGCGCGGACGAGTCGGGCGCTCTCATCACCAGGCCTATGCCTACCTGCTAGTACATGACGAACAGTCGCTGACGCGCCAGGCCCAGCTGCGACTTGAGGCGATTCAGCAGATGGAGGAGTTGGGGAGCGGCTTTTATCTCGCCATGCATGACCTGGAAATTCGCGGCGCTGGCGAAGTCCTTGGGGAGAACCAGTCAGGGGGCATGCACGAGATCGGCTTTCAGTTGTACAGCGAGATGCTCAACGAGGCCGTGAGCGCCCTCAAAGCTGGACGCGAGCCCGATCTGCTGGCACCGCTCGGAGCCACCACCGAAATCAATCTGCACGTACCGGCACTGCTTCCTGATAGCTTTTGTGGTGATGTCCACGAGCGACTTTCGATTTACAAGCGTCTGGCGAACTGCACGCACATTGATGCCCTACGCGACATCCAGGAGGAACTCGTGGACCGCTTTGGCAAACTGCCCGAACCTGGGAGCGCCCTGATCGAGACACACCGCTTGCGCCTGCTCGCCAAGCCCCTGGGTGTCGCCAAGATCGATGCCCATACCGAATCAGTCACCTTCCATTTCGTCCCTAATCCCCCGATTGACGCATTGAGCATCATCAAGCTGGTGCAGGGCAATCGCCATCTGAAGCTGTTTGGGCCGGACCGCCTGCGCTTGACAGTATCTGCCCCTGAACTGGGCGCTCGAGTCGCCGCCATCCGCTCGATCCTTAGCGCCCTGTCGCGCGACTCGGTCGCAGCATGAGCGCGGCGATGAATCTATTCATCAGCGGCAGAGAATCGGCACGCCGTGCGCTCGCTACGCGCATCGCCAGCGATCAGTCGCTCATCCTTCCAGTCGTGCAGACGATCCGCAATAGAACCGACCGCTACAGCGGGCTGCATCTGGCGCGCGGAGCCCTCGATGCTCTGCGGTCCGAAGCAGACTCGCTGGGGCTTGACTGGGCGATTCTTCCGGCCAAATCCGAACTAACTGACTTCGCACTGCTCGCCTTCGACATGGACTCCACCCTGATCGACATCGAATGCATCGATGAGATTGCCGATCTGGTTGGCAAAAAGACCGAAGTCGCGGCGATCACCGCAGCCAGTATGCGGGGCGAGATCGCCGACTTCTCAGATAGTCTGCTCCAGCGGGTCGCCCTGCTCAAGGGGGTTCCGGAGAGCGCCCTTGAGCAGGTCTATCGCGAACGTCTTCACCTGAATCCGGGCGCCAGCGAGCTGATCACCGCCGCTCGCAGGCGTGGCCTGAAAACCCTGCTCGCGTCCGGCGGATTCACGTTCTTTACCGAGCGATTACGCGACCGGCTCGATCTCGACTACACCTACGCCAATACTCTCGCGGTCGCAGGCGGCGTCCTGACAGGTGCAGTCGTCGGCCCGATCGTCGATGCGAACAGGAAGCGCGAGGCCCTATTGCGTTGCTGCGTCGAGCTCGGTGTGCCCGCCGATCGCGCCATCGCCATCGGCGACGGCGCCAATGACCTGCTGATGCTGGGCGCTGCAGGACTCAGCGTGGCCTATCACGCCAAGCCTGTGGTCGCGCGCGAGGCGCACTGCGCGATCCGCTTTGGTGGATGGGATCTGTTGCTCGACTGGTTAGGCGACTAAACTCGTCCCCTAAATGCGATTCGCATCAAGCGTCGCGCAGGCTCGCCAGTGGCGGCTGATTGAGAACCGGACGCAGACCCAGCCAGCCGCCAAGAAGCGCGATCAATACTCCACCAAAGGTTCCTATGACCCAGGTCGACGTCGAAAACCGGTAGTCAAAATGAAAAACATAGCTCGCTAGGCAGTAACCGATCGCCACAGCCCCGGCGGCGGCGAGCAATCCCGAAATCAGGCCAAGAAGCGCGAACTCGATTAGGTGCACCTTGGCCAGGTGATTGCGCGACGCACCCAGGGCGCGCAACAAAGCCGCCTCGCGCGTGCGCTCGTCGCGCGAAGACAGCAACGCCGCGTACAAAACCAGAAGACCCGCGACAAGCGTGAACGCAAACAGGAATTCGATGGCGGCGATTACCTGGTCGAGAATCCCCTGAATCTGACGCAGCACGGCCCCCATGTCGATCACGGTGACATTGGGGAAGGCGCGCACCAGCTCATTGATCACCGACGCCTGGGTTTGGTCGATATGGAAAGCCGTAATCCAGGTTTGAGGCATCGATTCAAGTGCTTTGGGCGGGAAAATCACGAAAAAATTGACGTGCATCGAATCCCAGTCGAGTTTGCGCAGGCTGGTAACACGCCCGCTTACTTCCTGATCTGCGACGCTAAAGACCAGAACATCGTTCAGATGCACATTCAATGACCGGGCGACCCCTTCCTCCATGGACAACTCACCCGTGGCGTCGACAGCGAACCAGCTACCGGCAGCGATTCGATTGTGTGCAGGCAGCTCAGTCCCATAGGACAGATTGAACTCCCGATCGACGAGGCGCTTGGCAGAATCGTCGGCGTAGGCTTTTGCGCTTACCGCTCGGTCATTGATGCGCAGCAGACGGCCTCGTACCATCGGCGCCAGATCAAAGCTGCCAATGCCGAGCGCCCGCACGCGCTCAGTGAAAGTGGCTCGCTGCTCGGGAAGGATGTTGATGACAAAGCGATTGGGCGCGTCGGGAGATACCGAATTGCGCCATCCCGCTACCAAATCGTTGCGCGTTACTGAGAGTAGCAAGAGCGCCATCAAGCCAAGCGCCAGAGCCACGATCTGCACGATGACAGCCAGCGGACGCCTGCGCAGCGAGGCTATCGCAAAGCGTATTGAATTGACTGCCTGGGTGCTCTGTCGCAACACCCCGAGCAGGCGCAGCAGCAGCCAACTACACGACGCGAAAACGAGGAAGGCAAGGCAGAACCCGCCGGCCGTCCAGAGACCCACCTTGAGGTCGCGCGCTGACCAGAGCAGCAACACAATGAACAGAATCGTCCCGCAAAGATAGCCAATTGCAGTGCCGGCGCTGGGCAAGCCGACATCGCGGCGCAGCACGCGTACCGGCGGTACCTGACGCAGCTGCACGATGGGCGGCAAAGCAAAGCCGATCACGAGCACAAAGCCGACCAGAAATCCCTGTAAGGCAGGCAGCACACCCGGGGCTGGTAATTCAGCTTGTATGATCGACCCGAGAATGAGCACGAACGCAAAGTGAGTGGCCAGGCCGAAGAGCACTCCGAGAAAACATCCAACGAAGCCGAGCGCGACGAATTCGCTCAGATAGGTTGCCAGCAGTTGATTCTGACTTGCACCCAGGCAGCGCATCACCGCACACGCATCCAGGTGGCGCTCGCTAAAGCGGCGTGCCGCGACAGCGATGGCAACTGCTGCCAGCAGCGCGGTCAGTAGCGCCACAAGCGCAAGAAACTGTTGCGCGCGGTCCAGTGCCGCACGGATTTCAGGACGCACATTGTCGATTGATTCCAGCCGCTGGCCACGTCCCAGTCGATCCTGCAACTGCCGGCGCTCTGTTGCGACGTCCTCATCTGCCCCGGCGATCAGCAGTCGATAGGTCGCGCGACTGCCCACAGTAACAAGACCGGTCGATTCGAGATCCTCGATGCGCATTAACAGCCGCGGCGCAATGTTTACGAACGACAGGCCGCGATCAGGCTCCTGCGTCAGAACCTGGGTAATGCGTAAGGTTCGCGTGCCAAGCTCGATGCTGGCCCCAACAGCCAGCTGCAGTTGATTCAGCAGCTCGGGATCCACCCAGACTTCCCCTGGGCCGGGCCGCTCGGAGGTAACGCGATCGATCCCGTTGGGCGAGTTGGCTACGCGCAGGCTGCCGCGCAGCGGATAGCCTTCGGAAACCGCCTTGACTGCGGCCAGGCGGGCCGCGTCCGGTGCCTGCACCATGCTTGGAAAGGTGATCGTCTGTGCTGTACTCAGACGCTGCTGATGAACCGCTTGCCTGATCGCCTCGTCAATCGGCGCATCGGCCGAGAGCACCAGATCGGCGCCCATGAGGCGCTGTGCATCACGCTCCAGTCCGCTGTGCAGGCGTTCGGTAAAAAAGGCAACGCTGGTTATCGCGCCAACCGCCAGCACCAGCGAGAGCAGCAACAGGCGCAATTCGCCTGATCGCCAGTCGCGTCCGAGCAGGCGCACGCCTAGACGGGCCCCGTTGCCAAGCGCGCTCATGAACGGACCATCACGGCGAATCATCTCCTTGGATACAGCGGGTATCGGGGTTTGTGGCACGGCAAAAACCAGGGCATTTGACGCCGCCGTGTCAGTCGGTTAATGTTAAGGGAACAATCGTTCACTTATAGAAAATGCGCTCTCTATCCTCTCCACGCAATGCTCGGGCATGCCCCACGCAAGTGAGGTATTTGCCTTGCTATTGTGCCATCGGCAGCCCAAGCCCGGGATTGCCCGGGCTGTGAAGCCCGGCGCTCACCGTCTTTTCGATGAACACCTTGCCCCCATTGCCGGCTGCGCTGGAGCAAATCCCGACGAACCTACGCGAACACCTCTGGCGTGGTGATGCGCTCGTCAAGGTACAACGCAGCGTGGCGAGCGGCTTTGCTGCGCTTGATCAGGAACTACCCGGCCATGGCTGGCCAACCCATGGCCTGACCGAAATCCTGCTTGCCAGCCCGGGCATAGGCGAATTGCGCCTGCTCATGCCAGGATTGGCAGCGGTAGTACAGGCGCAGCGTCCGATCCTGCTGCTGACCCCGGGGCCACTCGTGCACTGCCAAGCCTGTCCAGATGGCTTGAGACACCTCGGCATTGCCCCGCACCAGCTCATGCATATTGATGTGCCACGCATCGAAGATCGCCTGTGGGTCATCGAGCAGAGCCTCAAAAGCGCTGCCTGTGCGGCAGTACTGGCATGGCTGCCAGAAGTACGCGCTGACGCCTTACGCCGCCTGCAAGTCGCGGCAGCCAATAACAATGGACTGTGCTTTGTTTTCCGGCCAACGTGCGCTCGCCATGACGCCAGTCCGGCAACTCTGCGCCTGCTGCTCGAACCCGGCAGTGCAATGAGCCAGCAACGTGCGCTCGCGGTACATCTGATCAAACGCCGCGGTCCGCTCCTTGAACGCGCGCTCTGCCTGGATGTCGGCACACCACGTCCCTTGCGCATCCGTCCCGGCATAAGCAGGCCGGTCTCTCCAAAACCCGTGGTCCATCCCCTCCCCACCGATCATGCTGTGGTTCGCTCTTCACTATCCGCTGCTGGCAATCGATTGCATCGAACGCCGTATGCCTGATGCCATACGACCGGCGCTGGCAGTGGTCCAGAACGAAGGGCCGCGCCGTGTCGTGGCCATGGCCAATCACGCGGCGCGCACCCAGGGAGTGAATGCCCAGCAGACTCTGGCAACAGCTCTCGCCCTGTGTCCGGAATTGCTTGTTATCGAGCGCGACCTCATCCAGGAGCAGCAGATTATTCGTGAAGCAGCACTAGCCACCTTGCGCTATACCCCGAACGTGAGTCTGCGCAGCAGCGGTGTGCTGCTTGAATTGGCAGCCAGCGTGCGTCTGTTCGGTGGCAAGTCGAGCCTGCTCGCGGCGATCCGCCAGACCTGTCGCACGCTCGGCCTGACCACCAGCATTGGGATTGCTCCCAATTCGCAGGCGGCGTGGCTGCTCGCACACGCAGCACCCAGCGGCGGCATGCGCACCTGTCGCAGCGACACTCTGGCTGCCACACTCGACACCCAGGCCCTGCATTTTTTCGAGGCGGCTACCCCGCATCTGGCGATTTTTGAGGGTATCGGCTGTGCGACGCTGGGGGCGTTGCGGCGTCTGCCCCGTTCCGGCCTGGTAAGACGCTTTGGCAGCGCCCTCATAAATGCACTCGACAGCACCTATGGCAAGCACCCCGAGGCTCATTGCTGGTTCAGTGCGCCAGCACATTTTTCAACACGCATCGAACTCATGGCGCGTGCCGACAATACCGCCAGTCTCCATGGAGTGATCGAACATCTGCTGGTCCAGTTGGCGGGCTGGTTGACAGCACGCCATTGCGCGGTCGGTGTCCTGACCCTGACTCTGTACCATGAGGCATGGCAGCGCAAAGGGGCACACAGCACGCCCCTGCAGTTGCGCCTGGCCCAGGCCAGCAACGATGCCAGATACCTGTTTGGCCTGTTGCGTGAGCGCCTGGCAAGACTGGTGCTCGACGCGCCGGTGGAAGCCCTGGGACTGTCGGCAGACGACTACTGCCAGAGCACGATGCCAAGCTACGATCTTTTCCCGGGGCCGCACAACAACGCCATCACGCTCAATCACCTGTGCGAGAAGATCAGCGCACGGCTTGGCCCCCTTGCGCTGCGGCAGATCCACAGCGTAGCTGATCACCGTCCGGAAAAGTCCTGGAACTCCAGTCCGTACGATGCGCAGACTCCTCATCCGGCAGCGACCCGGTCAGACACAGCGCGGCCCAGTTGGCTCATGGCGATACCCGAGGCCCTGTCAGTGCACGGCCATCGACCGGTCTACGGGTCGGAACTGACGCTTTTGAGCGGACCGGAACGTATCGAATCCGGCTGGTGGGACGATGCACCAATAGCTCGCGATTACTACATTGCCGAAAACACCCTCGGCCAGCTGCTGTGGATATTCTGCGAGCGACAGCACCAGCCCGGTAACGCTGCCTGGTACCTGCACGGTCTGTTCGCCTAAGCCTGCCATGAACGGCTTGGATCGTCTCGCGTTCGTTGACCTGGAAACCACCGGCATGGCAGCCAGCCGCGAACGCATCATCGAAATTGGTCTCATCGAGGTTGATCGGAACGACGTGCACCAATGGTCGACCCTGATCCGTCCTGAGCAGCATGTACCATCGTTTATCTCCGAACTCACCGGAATCAGCAGCGACATGCTGGTCAGTGCGCCGCGATTTGCCGACATTGCCCATGCATTGCATGCGCGTCTGGCCAAATGCCTGTTCATCGCTCATCACGCGCGTTTTGACTACAGCTTTCTGCGAAGCGAATTTCGCCGTGTGGGCATCGACTTCAGTCCGACCGTGCTCTGTACGGTCAAGCTATCACGCCACCTGTTTCCGGGTTTTGCGCACCATAACCTCGATGCCCTGATTGAACGGCACCGACTGGTTGTCAGCGAGCGTCACCGCGCCCTGGGTGATGCCAGCCTGATCTGGCAATTCTGGCAGCAACTGCACGAACGATTCGGAGCAGACACGCTGGCCCGTGCCGTCAAGCACCTGACTGCCCTGCCAAGCCTGCCGGCGCATCTGGATGCAAGCCTGGTTGACGCGCTACCCGGAACGGCAGGCGTGTATCTGTTCTATGGAGAAAATTCGCTACCGCTGTACATCGGCAAGGCGAACGATCTGCGTCGGCGCGTGCTTTCGCACTTTAGCGCCGACCATCGGGATGTCCGCGAACTTGCCTTGGCGCAGCAGATACGACGCATCGACTGGATCGAGACAGCCGGCGAAATCGGCGCCCTGCTGAAGGAGGCACAACTGATCAAACGCCTCGTGCCGATCTATAACCGCCAGCTGCGGCAAACCGATAAATCCTGCGCGTGGCGCATTCTGGCCAGAGGAGATGCACTGCGTATCGAACTGGTAGAGGGCGAAGACCTTTTATTTGACCAGGATGGTGATCTGTATGGCCTGTTTGGCAGTGCAGCGCGGGCACGCAGCAGTCTGCGACAGCTCGCCGAGCAGCAACAGCTGTGTCCGGTGCTGCTTGGCCTTGACAAGGTGCGTCCCGGCAAACCGTGTTTTGCCAGCCAGGTCGGACGCTGTCGCGGCGTGTGCACCGGACGCGAATCTCCCCAGGAGCATGCAGCGCGGCTGTTCGCGGCGCTTGCCACCTGGCGGCTTCTGAACTGGCCTTACGACGGCCCGATCGCCATTCGCGAAGGATCGGTACTGCACCTGATAGACCGTTGGTCCTATCTGGGTACGGCACAGGCCGATCACGAGGTATTCGATTTACTGGATGTGGCGCGCCCACCCTTTGATCGGGATGTCTACCGGATCCTTGCAGGACGGCTTGCCAGACTTGGCAAGCGCGTAGAGCTCTTGGGCAAACGTCCTTGAACTGGTGCCATGGCGCATACCCTGCCTGACTATGCCGAGTTGCACTGCCGCAGCAATTTCAGCTTTCTGCGCGGTGCTTCGCATGCCGAGGAACTAGTCGAACGTGCCGCGGCGCTAGGTTATCGTGCATTGGCAATCACCGATGAATGCTCATTGGCCGCCGCGGTCCGCGCCCATGTTGCTGCGCGCGCGGCCAGCCTGCATTTGATCATAGGCAGTGAATTTTTCACTGAAGACGGATTGCATCTGATCGTGCTGGCATGCAATCGCAACGGCTATGGCAATCTGGCAGAACTGATCACGCTGGCACGACGACGTGCATCCAAGGGCTGCTACCGGCTGCTGCGTGGCGATCTCACCGGACCGACTGCGCTACCCCAGCTTAATGGCATGCCTGATTGCATCGTCCTCGGGGTTGTACAGGACGGCCGTGCGTCCGAGCAGGTCTGCGATGACGCACGGTGGCTGGCGCAATCGTTTGCCGGACGCAGCTGGCTGACGCTGGCACTGCTGCACCGGGCAAATGATGATCAGTTGTTCGAATGCGCGCGCACGGCCGCCCAGGCGAGCGGACTTGGCATAGTCGCCAGCGGCGACGTGCTCATGCATGTGCGTTCTCGCAAACCCCTGCAGGACACGCTAAGCGCGATCCGTCTGGGTAAACCGGTCAGTCAATGCGGTCACGCACTCAAGGCCAATGCCGAGCAGCATCTGCGTTCACGCCTGCGCCTGGCGCGCATCTACCAGGCCGAGTTCCTCACGGCAAGCATCGAGATCGCGCAGCGCTGCAGTTTTTCGCTCGATGAACTGCGATATGAATACCCCGAAGAAGTCGTGCCGGCCGGATATACCCATGCTGCTTATCTGCGCCAGATGGTCGAAGAGGGACTTGCCATACGCTACCCACAGGGGGTGGGCGCTGCCATTCGTGATCAGATCGAGCACGAGCTCGCCCTGATTGCCGATTTGCGCTGTGAATCCTACTTTCTCACCGTATTCGACATCGTGCGTCATGCACGCAGTCTTGGCATCCTCTGCCAGGGCCGCGGCTCGGCGGCCAATTCAGCAGTGTGTTATTGCCTTGGCATCACCGAGATAGATCCGAGCAGAAGCAACCTGCTGTTCGAGCGCTTTATCTCGCGCGAGCGCGACGAACCACCCGATATCGATGTCGATTTCGAGCACCAGCGGCGCGAAGAAGTGATCCAGTACATCTATACCCGCTACGGGCGTGACCGTGCCGCTCTGGCCGCCACCGTCATCACCTATCGGCCACGTTCGGCGATTCGCGACGTCGGACGTGCACTGGGTATCGATCTGGCACGTCTGAATCGCCTCTCAAGTGCGTATTCCTGGTGGGACGGTGAAGCGGTCGAGCGCGAACACCTGATTGACTGCGGTTTTGATCCGGACAGTCCGCTGGTGCGCAAACTGTCCCGTCTGGTGGCCACCCTGCTGCGCTTTCCACGACATCTTTCGCAGCATGTCGGGGGATTTGTCATCAGCCGGGCAAGCCTGGCACGTCTCGTACCCATCGAAAATGCCGCGATGCCCGAGCGCTCGGTAATCCAGTGGGACAAGGATGATCTGGATGCAATCGGCCTATTCAAGGTCGATGTCCTGGCTCTTGGCATGTTGTCTGCGATCCGGCGCGCGCTCGATCTGGTGGGCACACGCCGCGGTCTGGTGTTCAGCATGCAGGATGTGCCCGTCGAGGACCCGGCGACCTATGACATGATCTGTCGCGCCGATACGGTCGGGGTGTTCCAGATCGAATCACGTGCCCAGATGAGCATGCTGCCGCGCCTGCGGCCCCGCAAATTCTACGATCTGGTGATTGAAGTGGCGATCGTACGTCCCGGACCCATCCAGGGTGGCATGGTGCATCCCTATCTACGCCGTCGCCAGGGAAAAGAACCCATCAGTTATCCCGGCACCGGTGTGCAAAGCGCCCTTGAACGTACCCTGGGTGTGCCAATCTTCCAGGAACAGGTCATGCAACTGGCTGTTCTGGCAGCCGGCTTCTCGCTCGGGGAAGCCGACACGCTGCGGCGCTCGATGTCGGCCTGGAGGCGCAAGGGCGGCCTTGGTCCTTTTCACGCGCGCATTCTCGAAGGCATGACGGCGCGCGGCTATACGGCTGAATTCGCCGAACAGATATTTCACCAGATCGAGGGCTTTGGTGAATATGGATTTCCGGAGTCCCACGCGGCCAGTTTTGCATTACTGGTTTATGTCTCCTGTTGGCTCAAGTGCCACGAGCCGGCGGCCTTTCTGTGCGCCATGCTCAATAGCCAGCCGATGGGGTTTTATGGTCCGGCCCAGCTGATCCAGGATGCACTGCGCCACGGCATTCAGGTGCGGCCGGTCGACATTACGGTCAGTGAGGCACTTTGCACCATCGAGGAACTTGAGCCGCCGCACGACCAGCCGGCGGTGCGCCTCGGCCTAAACACCATAAAAGGTTTACCGCAGGCAGCCATCGAGCACATTCTCGCCCAACGCAGCCTGGGCCCGTTTTACGACGCCGATGACCTGGCACGGCGCGCCGCACTCGCACCCCACGAACTGCAGGCCCTGGCCGCTGCCGATGCTCTGGCCAGCTTGGTTGGCCATCGGCGTCTGGCGCACTGGGCAGTGGCAGGACTCGGACGCGATATCGGACTCATGCGCGCAGCGCCGGTGTACGAAGAACTGCCACTGATCGAGCCAGCGGCCGAAGGACAGGAGATCGTCGCCGACTATGCCAGTCTGGGCCTGACACTGCGCCGGCACCCATTGGCCCTTCTGCGCCCCGAACTCACGCGCCTGCGCCTGTCCTGCGCGCGCGCCTTGCAGCAACTACCCAATGGCCGGCCCGCGCGAGCCAGCGGTATCGTCACCGCGCGCCAGCGTCCGGGAACCGCCAAAGGCACGATGTTTGTCACCATCGAGGATGAGACCGGCTCGACCAACATCATCGTCTGGAAGCATGTCATCGAAAAGCAGCGCAAGGTGCTGCTATCGGCTACCCTCCTGAGCGTGTATGGCATCTGGCAACGCGAGGGCGAGGTGATGCATCTGGTTGCCCATCGGCTGGCCGACCATTCCTATCTCCTCGGGGAACTGGTCGTGCCCAGCCGCGACTTCCGTTAGGCAGCGCGCTCGACGAAAAACGCGACATTGTCCGGATGCGCGGCAATGAGCGCCTTGGACAGCGTGCCACCCTCTAGCCAGGTCTGGTAGTCGTCGCCCGAGAGCACCAGCGGGGCGCGGTCGTAGGCGCTGCCAAGCAGCTCATTGGGGGGGCACCGTCACGATCGTATACGTCTCGACCGCAGCGCCGCTGTCCGGATGTCGCGAAGTCTCGAACAGGCCGGCGACGGCGAACATGCGATGCGCCTTCATGCCGATCCGCACACGCGTCTTCTTGCCATCGACAAGGGGCCACTCATACCAGGCGGACATTGGCATCAGGCAGTGGCGGCGCGTGAAAGCATTCTTGAAGGAGCGTTTGATGGCCAGTTCTTCGCCGACCGCATTGATGCGTTGCTTTTTCACCCACTTGCCGCTCGCACCCGGCCATGTCCGCAGAGGCCCCCAGTGGCGTATCCCGCCAAGCCAGTCACCTTGCCGGTCCAGGCGCATGATCGGCATGGCGTCGGTGGGTCGGACATCAGCATTGGGGATGAATTCGGGTGGCACCCGAAAGGATGGGAAACCCGACCAGTCGTCCTCAAGCTGGTAGCGTCCGCACATGCTGTCTTCCCCAACGAATAGGCTCAATCGAAGCGTACCGGCGCCTCGCCCAAATGCAAAGCCGCTGGGAGCGTCGCATACGCACGACGGCGCACTGGAAGACTGTCAATTGGGCGGGCGCAGGGACACTAGACATAACCGACTGTCGCCTGGGGAGCCCCGGCCACAAGGGACGCCGCTAACTAGGGACTTCTGCGCACCCCTAGAGTGGGACGGCAGGTGCCAATGCTGGCACTATCGGTGCTGGCATGAGAGGCGCGAACCAGCCAAGCAAGATTTGGAAAACACCCTAGCAGGCACATCCATTCCAGTTCGATGGCAAATGCATGATTGCTAAAGACTAGATCCGATTCTGCCGAATAGCCGATATTCGAACTAAGAGCAGCCGCGCGATGGATCACCCGAGTTCGACCCTGGTCGATGACGAAGTACTTGAATTCGAGCCAGAATCCGACGATTTGCCGGAAGAACCGCCGCGGCCGGTAGTGGCACCCTGGCGTATTCTGGTCGCCGACGATGATCCCGAAGTCCACCGTGCTACCGAGCTCGCCCTGTCCGGGGTAAGCATTTTCGGCAGGCGCCTTGCGCTCACCAGTGCACTGTCGGCAGCCGAGGGCCTTGAGATCCTGCGCCGCTCGGGCGACGGTCACTTCGCCCTGGGTCTTGTAGACGTGGTCATGGAGACCGCCGACGCCGGCCTGCGCATGGTCCAGGCAATCCGTGAAGAACTGGGGTATCAGGATATCCGCCTCGTCCTGCGTACCGGACAGCCTGGCCTGTCTCCCGAACAGCGCATCGTCGAGCAGTATGACATCGAGGAATATCGCCTCAAGACCGAGCTTTCCAAGTCGAGCCTGGTCAATACCATGACTGCCCTGTTGCGCGGCTACGCCAAACTGCGACGCATCCGCGAACAGGCAGCAACGATTGCCGAACTGTCCGAACACAATGCCGCGCTCTTGCAGGATCAGGGCGGACCGAACAACCAGGCCGATGAGAATTTCCTGACGACGCTAGTCAACACGGTACTCGGTGGGGTTGCCGCCCTGATCACCGCTCCGCGCGGCATCGCCTGGCTGACCAATGGTGCTTTCGAGGCGCACGAGCCGACCGCCAGCTGGGGAGTCGCCGATCCAAGCGCACATCAGAGTCTGCTCAAGGTCGCGCAGGACGCATTCGATCCCAAGCACGCAGTTACCGTGCAATGGTCGTCCTCGCTTGGCTACTACGCGCCGCTGCACCTGAAGGATCAGGAGAACGACAATCATCTGTTGGTACTGGCCTATGGCGCCCAGGAGCGGCCTTCGGACGATCGCTGTCGTGCACTCGAGGCCTTCTCGCACTCGGCCCAGAATGCCTTCGACGCGCGGCTGATGATGAAGCGCCTAAAGCAGCTCGCCTACACCGACCTGCTTACGGGCCTGCCCAACCGGCGTCGCTTCGGCCAACTGCTTGACGAGGAAATTCGGGGCCTGCCGGCGTCCGGCGAACAGATCGCCGTGCTGATGATCGATCTGGATCGCTTTCGCCAGTACAACGAGGCCGAATTGGGAAATCGCGGTGATCGTGTGCTCGAGGCGGCGGCGCGCCACCTGCGCGAGCTGGCTGCCAGACCGGAGCTTGTCTCGCGCATCGGTGGCGACGAATTCGGGGTGATCTTTCGCGGTGCGACGGGTACCGACCTGCTCCAGGAAGCGCGTCACCTGTTCGGCAAATTCAGCGAACCGATCACGGTCGATGACCTGAACCTGGAACTGGCCGCGTCGGCCGGGTTTGCGGAATACGACAGCGAGGTCTCTGATGGTGCGGAACTGATTCGCCGCGCCAATTCGGCGCTCTATCAGGGCAAGCAGGAGTCGCGCGGCTCGATCACCGCGTATGAAAGCCACGGCACGAACCAGAAGAAACGTGAGAAGGTCGTCGCCCTCAAGACTGCCATCGATAGCGACCAGCTGGTGCTGTTCTTTCAACCGAAGGTCAGCCTGCGGGACCGCCGTCTGCACGGCTTTGAGGCCCTGATCCGCTGGATTCTGCCTGACGGCAAGATACTGCCTCCGGACGGCTTCCTGCCAACTGCACAATCAGCCGGACTGATGCGCGAAATTGACGAATGGGTCGCTCGCACCGCTTTGAAGCAGCTTCGTACCTGGGCCGAGGCAGGATTTGTCACTTCCGTCGCGGTCAACGTGGCACCGCACAGCCTGCTTAACGAGAGTTTCCAGAGACACCTGATTCAGGTCTGGGACGCCCATCCCAAGGACCAGGGATCCTTGACCCTCGAGATCGTCGAAGACGCTGCGCTCTCCAACTTCCGACGTGCCGTCGAAATCATCACCGATTTCCGTGATCGTGGCCTCAAGGTAGCGCTCGACGATTTTGGAACCGGCTATTCCTCGCTGTCCTACCTGCGTGGTTTGCCTCTGAACGAGCTCAAGATCGACCAGACCTTCGTGCGCGAGATGGAAAAGAACACGCTCGACTTCGACATCGTGAGCAGCATTACCAGCCTCGCCCGCACCTTCGAGTTGACCAGCATCGCCGAGGGCGTCGAGACCACCCAGATCGCACTCAAGCTCTGGAGGATGGAATGCGACATCGCCCAGGGCTATGGCATTGCGCGACCGATGCCCGCCGACAAGGCCTTCGATTGGGCCAAACGCCTGCACGACGGTGAACTCCTGACCGACTGGGTCTGGACCGCCTCACAATAAGACTGGCGCGCGAGCGCCTGATGCTCGCCTCACCACACTGGCCCCCGTGCACGCGCGCGATTTTCCCGAAGTGTCACCTCTGCGACGCTCAAGCGCCCGGGGCCCAACTCCTTTGCGCCCCTAGCTTTCATGAGCGAGCTCGGTCCGGAGGATGCCTCCACCTCGCAGCATGGCCAGGCGACCTGCCGCCTATTGCTTGAGCGGATATCGGAAAAAGGCGACCTGCCAGGCTTTTCGGCGGCGGTCTCGAGCATCCGCCGGGCGATGGAAATCAACGACGAGACACATGAGGAGCTGATCCAGACGATCCTCTCCGATCCCGCGCTCGTCCAGATGGTGCTGCGTCTTGCCAACAGTGCCATGTACTCACGCTTCGGTCGCAATATCAGCACGATCAGTCGCGCCGTCGTCGTGCTGGGCCAGCACGCCATCGGCCATCTCGCCTTCGGCATTAAGCTCGTGGACGGACTCAACGGCATCGCCCCGAGCAGCGCCCGCGATACGCAAGCCCTGATGCAACGCGCTGTGGTGTCCGGGCACATCGCGCGGCGTCTGGTCGGCCCCATGTGCACTGCGCAGGACGGTGAAGAGGTTATCGTCGCGACCATGCTCAATTCGCTTGGTGCGATTCTGGTTTCCTATTACCTGCCGGAACGGTGGAGCATCCTCTCTGCGGCCAGCGACACCGGTCCGATCGAAACCCAGGCGCGCGAGCAGCAGGTACTCGGGCTGTCGGTCCAGCGCCTGGGCCGCTTCATGGCACAGGTCTGGGGCTTGCCCAACAATCTTCTGGTTGCGATGCAGACCATCGAGGCGCGTCGCACCGACGAGCCCCTCTCGCATGGTGATTGGCTTGCCACGATGGCCACGCTCGGCACGCGGCTGGCCACTCTGATGCTGCGCGAGGCAAGCGTCCAGCCGGCCGAGCTTGACCAGCTCGCGCGCGACTACGGTGAGATGCTCAACCAGGACATCGGTGAATTTTCCGAAGAACTGGCCGCTGCGATCGGTGCCGGACGCGCCGAAGTGGCCGCGAGCCAGCACTTGCGCGCCGCACCCAAGCCAGAACATCAGGTGGCACGCGCCCTCAAGAAGGGACTCGGCGATATCGAACGCGCCATCGGCGACGCCTCAACCTCGGAGATTTTGTCGATGGCAGTCGAGGTCGCATTCGTCGCCTGCCAGCCTTCCCAGGCCGTGCTGTTCCTGCGACAGCGGCGCGAACACCTATACCGGGCCAAATTCTCGCTGGGCAGCGCCATCAATGCGCCCGCGGGGGAACCCTCGTTCGGCGAGGCCTACCAGCCCGACATGTTCCACGCGGCCTTATCGACGCGCCGCATCAACTTCGTCGAGAACGCCGATGCCGCGACCAGCGCGTCCTACCTGCCCGGCTGGTATCGCAGCGCGTTCCCCCAGGCGACCGCGTTCGTCATCCTGCCCCTGACCTGCAACCAGCAGCCTCTCGCACTGATCTATATCGGATGGAACGAGGGACAATCACGTCCGCGCATCGCGCATGAGGAGCTGCAGGTCCTGAACCGGATGCGCGACGTGATCGACGAAGCGCTCTCGCTCAAACTTACCGCCCTCGGCATCTAGGCACGCGCACCGCAGAACCTGTCCTGTACGCGACCTGGCGCGATGCCAGCCGTCACGAAGCAACGCTACGGATGCCGCATAATGGCGCCAATACCACTGCCCACCTGTCTGGCCGCATTGCGCCAGCTAGCCTCTCGAATCCCCGCGACACTATGAATCCAACTCCCGTTCGGTGGCAGCACGCCGCGATAGCCACCATCGAGGCCGACTACCGACGCTCTAGCGACACCCATCTGATCCCCCTGCCGTTACCGGCGTTCGCCGGTATCGAGCTCTACCTGAAAGACGAATCGAGCCACCCAACGGGCAGCTTGAAGCATCGCCTGGCCCGTTCGTTGTTCCTCTATGCGCTGTGCAACGGCTGGCTGCACGCCAAGAGCACTGTGGTGGAGGCGTCGAGCGGATCGACTGCGATTTCCGAGGCCTACTTCGCCAGATTGCTGGGCTTGCCATTCATCGCGGTCGTGCCACGCGCGACCTCCGCGCAGAAGATTGCTGCCATCGAGTTCCAGGGTGGGCGCTGTCATTTCGTCGACGACGCCCACGCCATCTATAGCGAGAGCGAAAACATCGCGCGCACTCTGGGTGGCCATTACATGGACCAGTTCACCTATGCCGAGCGCGCAACCGATTGGCGCGCCAACAATAACATCGCGCAGAGCATCTTCGAGCAGATGAGTCTCGAAAGCCATCCGTGTCCGCGCTGGATCGTCGCCAGTGCGGGCACAGGTGGCACGCTCGCCACGCTGGGTCGCTATGCACGCTACCAGCGGCACCCGACCCTGATCTGCGGGGTAGATGCCGAACGCTCGGTTTTCTTTGATTACTACCTCTCGCGCGATCCTTCGCTGACGCTCGATTCGGGATCCCTGATCGAGGGCATCGGCAGGCCCCGAGTCGAGGCGTCTTTCATGCCCGACGCGCTCGACGCGATGGTCAAGGTGCCCGATATCTGGTCGGTGGCGGCCGCACGCGCGCTCTCGGTTGTGCTCGGACGGCGGGTCGGGGGTTCAACCGGAACCAACCTCATAGCCGCACTGGTGTGCATGCGCCAAATGAGCCGGCAACACGAAGGCGGATCGGTGGTCACGCTGCTGTGTGACGATGGCAACCGCTATCACGACAGCTACTTCCGGGACGAGTGGCTTGCCGAGCAGGGACTTTCCTGCCTGTCGGAAGAGCAGGCGCTGCTGCGCGTGCTCGAGACGGGCCAGTGGCCGCAGTTGCTGATCAACGAGCTGCGCTGCGCCGGCCATGTCAGTCTCGACGGCAACCGGGCGACGCCTTAGTAAGCTGCCGATGCACGCACGGGATAGTCAGAAGTGGAAGATCAGGTCTGCGGCGAGCATTAACTGATTGTGACTACCGTGCCCGGGGATGCCCGAGGGGTTGTTATAGGCGTCCACTGCGTAGGCGTGGTCGAATCGCAGCTCGGGCCTGAAGGTAATGGTATCTCCGAACCAATGCGACCAGCCGATCAGGTGCTCGCTGTAGAGCGTCTTGAACCCGGTGCGCTGTCCCTGTAGATCGTTGAGCAGCTCATTGCGAATGGTGATCGAGTCGCGTGGGCCGATCTGATATTCGACAAAATTGACGATCGCGTAGGCGGCAGATTTGCAGGTCACCACAGCTGCGCTATTGCACTGCGCGCCATAGGGAGCGTTGTATTTAAGATTCGGGAACATGTCCTCAAGCTGTGCCGTCCCCTGGGCGCTATTGACGTTGGGTGTATCGAGCTGCCACATGTACCAGGCTTCGCTTCCCATGTGCCACTTCTCGTCAAACTTGTGAAACCAGGTAATTGCGACATGCTGGACGTTGTCATAGCCAAACTTCTGATTGTTCAAGCCGTTCAAGCACGGATACAGGCTGTCGTTGGCGCTCTCAGACTGCCACATCACGCAGGTCTGCAGGGATGGCTGAGTGAACTGGGTATCCCAGAAAGCAATATCGCTACCGACCTCAACCCCAGCCTGCACGGTCCAGTTCCCATTCAGACGCGTAGTCGCAAGAACCCCCTCCTGCGTAAACGGGTCGTAGGTATAGAGCAACGAGTGGCTATAGGTGTAGTTATTTGGCGCCAGTTGTGCCTCGATATCCGGAATGGAGATGTAGCGTCCGATCCGGATATTGGTCCCCTCTCCAAGGTAGGGAATGTAGAGCTCGGCGTAGGCCATGACCGGGTCCGCGCCGTACAGGTAGGCATGCTGCTCGTATTCGCGACTGGCTGGTTGAACACCGTTGGCAAGCGTGTATTTGTAGTCGGTGCCAAACAGCGCAGTCAATCGAAAACCCCAGTCGACGTGGTCGGTCTGGATCTCGTCGGGAGTACGCTCGAGAAACACGGCTGCCTGGTCAAGCTGTATGGTGTTGGAGCGGTATAGATAGGCAGCCGGGTAGTTGCTGCCGGTCCCGGTTTTGTAGTTGTAGCTCGTCCCCGAAGTACTGATGTTCCCGCCCGGTTCGATCCAGCCATAGATGGTGACCCGACTGTCCTGCCAGGCTTTGCCATCGCTGCCACAATAGATCGTGTCCATCAGGGCGCCGTAGTACTCATTCTCGTAGCCGATCGTCTCCGAGCCACCGATGGGCCAGGTCGCAAACGGATAGGGCGGGCTGGAAAGCGGCGCGGCCGGGCCGCGTACTGCCGGCCCAGGCGCGCTCGGATCACCCCCGTCCCACGCGAGGTGCTCTTTGTAGGTATCGACGAAACGGTCGGCAAATGCTTCGGCCGATTTATCTCCGCATCCATCGATCGGCCCGGCGAGGATCTGCGGACTTACCGAAATCAGCGCCAGGAGGAGCCCGGTGCGAGCGAACAAGCGCGTGCGGTCAAGGGCATGGTGATTCGGCAACAAGGCCGTCAACCGCAAGACCATCACCATCGCACGCCCTCCTGCCAGGAGCCGTTATAGGGATCGGGCTTTGAAGTATTTCTTGAACGCGTAGCGCATGCCCTGGTCCACCTCGGCGTATTCGCCGCCGCAGCGTTGTGCCCTTTCGTCTGGGAGCGCGACCATACGCGCTACCGCCTTACCGCCCTCTTTTCCCGTGCCCAGATACCAGCAGGCGAGATTGTAGATCCGCTGCTCATCGAGGCTGTGTTCATTGGCCATGAACTGGCGACGCTGCTCTGCGGTCATCGATGGAACATCCCGCCGCAGGGCAAGCCGTCTCCAGAACCATACGCTCGGAGCGATCGTCGCCAAGTTGTCCTGATTGGTGAAATTTACGGCATACCAGACCGAAAACTGATCGGCCACATCCTCCTCACGACCGGTCACCGGCACATTGTCGATATGGATGATCGCGTGCGCGAGCTCGTGCAGGAAAATCCCCCAGATCACCCCTTCTATGCGGCGATTGTATTGGTCCTTGGGCAGGTTCATCGTTTCCCGGTCCGCGTGCGCCGTGCTCACGATCAGGTGAACAAACTCCGAGCAGAAGACTATCGCCTGGCGCTGGGGGCTGTAGAAGGTATTGACGCGGCCACAACTCTCGAAGCCAATCGAGACATTTTGCCTTAGCAGTATCGTTGAATTCACCTCGTCCGACATGCGCTCGGCGAGGCGCCGCTTTTTCGCCACGTCGATGAAATGCTGCTCGACGGCATCCTGCGAACTCTTGTAGAAGGGCAGCGCCCGCCCGCTATCCAGGTCTTCCTGGCCAAGTGCGGCCGCATGGGCCGCGCTCGAAAAAACCAGCCCGACCAGGATCGCCTGGATCCCTCTCGTGAAGACGGCTACACGAACCATGAACCTGGCGCGTGGCGGATGCGATGCAGATTTCATGCTTGAGCGCGAGCCCCTGTTTGACTACCCGGTTTCCTGAACAAGGATAACGCGGCAGCGCGCAATCGGTGCACAAGCCTTGTGCCGCAAGGCTGCTGATGCTGCAGCCGGACGAGATCCGTCACAATAAGGTCGGCTCAGCGTTGCATGACTGTCGGATGGGACGAGAATCTGCAGCTGGATCATACCGTGCAGATGTGCCGTGCCCCGCGTGCGAGTCGAGGTCCCTAGAAGTGCCAGATCACATCAGCGGATGCGATCCACTCGGTCGACTTGTTGGGCGCAATTCCGGCGTTTGAGTTGCCGTTAAAGGCGGGTGCGTTCAGGGAATGGTAGTAGGCAATCTCGGGACGGACTTCGACCTGCGGCGAAAACCAATGCTGCCAGCCCACCGCGAAGTTCACATAGTGCGTGGCGGTGCCGGTACGCTGGCCTTGCGGGTCCCAGTAGAGCTCCGGGCGGATCGAGAAGTTGTTGAGGGAATCCGGTGAGTAACTCACATAAGCCACTTCACCATAGGCATTGGCAGTGCAACGCAGAATCGTCGGGCTGTAGCAATTGGCTAGATTGGGCGCGTTGTAAGGCATATAGCGCGGCGCGAAGGGCGCACCACCCTCGGCGTAGATTGTCTGCACGTCGGGATTGAGCAGATTGGGGACGTCGTCCTCGAACAGGTGATAGGCCTCGAACGAGACATGCCAGGTTTCACTGAGCTGGCGATAGAAGGTCAGGCCATACCACTGGAGGTTGTTGTAGCCGTATTGGCCCGAATTGATCGCGTCGGCGCAGACATTGATGTCGGTCTTGCCATCGTCACTGTTGTATCGTACGCAGGCGGTGTAGCTGGGCATCACCCCCGGGTCCTTCTTGAAACTGGAATAGGGATAAAGGGGGTTGTAGCCGACCTGGCCCGGCTCACTTCCCGGGACGTTCGGATAGGGATTGCCGACAGTCTCGTGCAGATGGGTAAACGCCGCCTCGGAACCTACACTGATACCCAGTTGCACGATCCAGTTCTGGTCGATGGCAAGCGAGCTCTGCAGACCGGTGTTCGTATAGTTGTCGAACGAATAGGTCATTGAGTGCGTGTACATGTAGTTATTGGGTGCGAGCTGGGCTTCGATATCGGGCAGTGAGATGAATCGACCCAGGCGCAACATCAGGCCCTGCGCCACCTGCGGTATGAAGAGCTCCCCATAGAGCATCGGAAAGTCGTAACCGTTAACCTTGTTCTCGTCGAGCAGCTGATAGCTGGCTAGCCCATAGGACGTCGTGTAGCGATAGTTCTCACCGTATATGACCGATAGGCGCATGCCCCAATCAATATGATCGGTCTGGACGGTGTCCGGGAAACGATCCAGGTACAGCACCGCCTGGTCCAGCTGCACTGTATTGGGCGTATACAGGTAGGCGGCCGGTGCGTTACCTCCGGGCTTGACGGTGCTGGTGCTCAGATTGCCCCCCACGTCCACCCAGCCATAGAGCTGGAAGTGGTTCTCGTTAAGCCAATTGCCTACACCGGTGTTTCCGAGCGCTGTCATCAGGGGACTGTCCTGCGAGCCCGGCCTTGTAACCCCAAGCGCGGTCGTTCCGCCATAGGGCCATTCGGTGAAGGGCATCGGCGGCGTGGTTTGCGCGGCCACTGGCCAGCTCTCGCGTCTTTGAGCAGGAGCCGCAGGATCGACCGGCGCTCCCGACTGGCCCCATTCGAGCACGTAGTAGTTCGCCAGGCGCTCCCAGAATCCTTCGCCCAGGTATTCGTCCAGACACGCGAAGTTCTTGTACGGGTCGCAAGCCTGATCTGGAGTCCCTGCGGCAGCGGCTGGCCCATCGGCAGCGCGCGCGGACAAACAGAAAGCTGCTCCAGCGCCGGCGAGCATGAACGGCAGCAAGGCACCGACTCTCTTGGGCTTGGATCGCCTTGGAGAAACCGACTCAGTTCGAGCGCTTGCGACGGCCATCATCCTCATTGCTGCGTTTCCTGACTCATTGATCGCTTCGTAATTCCGGGGCCAAGACCCACGGCGATGTCGGACCTCAAAACTCGTCGACGAATCGCCCATGCGCCCCAATGCTGCGTGGCAACATCAGGCAGCATTGCAACATGGGCGATATCAAGGCCGCGTAAAAACCAGCGTCACGCACCTAAAGGCGGGCATAAAACTGCACGCGAGGCTGACGCGCAATTTTTGTGGGCGTTGTCTGTTCGCCAACGCACCTCTACCTGCGCGTCAAATTCACATGCGATGTTCGGCCTCTGGGATAATCAGTCAACTGTCTGTCGTGGCCAATCTGGGGAGGAATATCGCGTGGCTTACCTCGGTTCCGTGCTGGGTCAGGGCGAACAGATCCTGAATCGCTCGCGCCTCTCGCTCGCGCCCTACTGGCTCTGGTTCTTATTCGCCGCACTCTTGGTAGGTGCAGGAGTCGTCGCGCTGGTGATGGCCTTTGGCGAAAGGCACTGGCCCGTCGCGGCTGGACTGGCGTTGTTGATCCTGGGTGCGCTCGTCGTGCTGCGCATCGTACTGGCGTATTTTTCCACCGAGTTGCTCGTAACCGATCAGCGCGTGATCGCGCGCGTCGGCTTCGCCAGTCGCAGGGTAATCGAATTGCAACTCTCGAAGGTGGAAGGCGTTGCGGTAAATCAGCGCATACTCGGCCGAATTTTCAGGTACGGGGACATCTCAGTCAGCGGTACAGGTGGCTCTCACGAGACCATTCTTGGCATCGCCCGTCCCGACGAGTTTCAGAGACATCTGCACGAGGCGCTTGCCAATGCAGCGTCAGCGCGCAGATAGGTGCTCGGCACGGCGTCGCTTCAGGCCCTTGGCATGGGCACGCCAAACGGCTCGCTCGAGAGATCGAGGCCATTCGCGAAGTACGAGACCGTGTGGTAGAAGCCGATGAGCGCAATGACTTCGAGAATCTGCTCGATGCTATAAACCAGCGCGAGGCTGTCCCACAGTTCCGGGCTTAGTCGCGAATTGTCGTGCAATTCATCGACGGTCTGGATCAGCAGCTTCTCATGCGCGCTCCACTGCGGGGCATCGCCGTCGCCGTGTACCGTCGCGACCAGCTGCTCCTCGGTGAGTGCGGCGCGCTTCGCAAAAAAAGCAGCATGTACACCCCACTCGTATTCGCAGGCACAGCGCGCGCAGGTCCGATGAATGACAATCTCCCGCTGCCGCAGCGAGATTGGCCCGGGATCAAGCAGGCTCGCGGCGCGAAAACGGGTGAAGATGCGTGGTACCTGCGCCAGCGCCCGAAACAGCTGCAGCGGCGCGACGCCCCTGGGCATGATGGCATTGAACACACTTGCGACTTCTTCGGCGTACGGTGGTTCGAGCGCACCAATTCGAGATTCAGTCATGGCCTATCCCGTGAGGAGTATCATGCTACGGATTTGATAGCATCTTACTGCTACTATTTCGGTAGCGCAAGGAGCAGGCGTGGCCAAACTGGCAATACCTGGTACACGGGTTCGGGGGTCCAAGACCGGCCGACCGATAATGGCCTCACTCGATCTGCTTGGTCGGCGCTGGACCTTGAGGATCATCTGGGAGCTGCGTGACGGTCCGCTGAATTTTCGTGCGCTGCAACTGGCGTGCGGTGGAATTAGCCCCACTGTCCTCAACGAAAGAATCAAGGAGTTGCGCCAGGCATTGATCATCGGGCTTGAAGACCGCGATGGCTACCAACTCACCAGCCTCGGCCTGCAGCTACGCGATGCCTTGGGCCCGTTGACCGAGTGGTCCGCACGCTGGGCAGCGGCGCTCGCCGCGCGCTAAGTCACTCAAGGCGGCGCCCCGCCGTCGATCGTGGTGCACCACCGACGTGCACATGCACCATGTCGATTGATCGAGAACCGGCGGACATCCATATCCCGTTTTTTCTGAAGCGCTCGCACCCCGAATTACGTCTGTGCATCGCGCCATTTGTGCGCATGCCGAACTCACAGTGAAGCTCCACTTAATGTGTTCATTAGCCGCACAAAGTAATTAGGGTAGTGAGCCGAATGGATGATTGTGTGCGCTTCTGGCGCGCGTATTATCTGCGCAGTTCTTGGGTGCCATCTCAACTCGCCAGCGCGTTTTGCGCGAGCGAAGCGGCATCCCGGGACGGCGATGGGTGCCAATCATCAAGCGATGACCAGGTACCGCTTATTCGCGTTCACGTAGCAGCGATTCATCAGGAGATACACAGCACCAGGAACAGCCCCGCAAGGGGCGCCCATTGCAGTTCAATCAAGTGAGGGAGAAGCCGCATGTTGAAGCAATTCAAATCAGGATTCCCAATACTACTTTTGGGACTCCTCGCCATGGTCGCCACCGCGACCGAGGCCAAGGCGGAGTCCGTTCCGCGACTAGTGACCCTGGTCGTTGACGAACGCCAGACGGTAGAGCTGACCGGCAATACACGTTCCGAAGCAAGCGCGAAGTTCGACCGCGGGCGCGTCGATGACACGATGGTCCTCGATCACATGCAACTTCTCCTCAAGCGACCGACCGTGACTGAGGCTGCCCTGGTCAAGCTGATCGACCAGTTGCACGACCCCAAGTCCGCCCAGTTCCACCAGTGGCTCACAGCCGATGAGTTTGGCGAGCGCTTCAGTCCCGCCAAGTCCGATATCACAGCAGTCACCGACTGGCTGGCGAGTCATGGCTTGAAGGTCAATAACGTGCTCAAGAGCGGAATGGTGATCGACTTTTCGGGCACGGCCGAGCAGGTTCGTAGCGCGTTCAAGACCGAGATTCACAACCTGAACGTACACGGCACCGCACACATCGCCAACATGAGCAATCCGCGCATTCCAGCGGCCCTTGCAGGTGTGGTCGGTGGCGTGATTTCGCTGCATAACTTCGCGCCGCGTACGTATTACAAGCCCAAGGCGAAAGCCCAACCGAAGTACACCTACACCAGTGATGGCGAAACGCTTCAGGCTGTGGTCCCTGCCGATCTGGCGACGATCTACAATCTGAACCCGTTGTTCACGGCCGGCATTTCGGGCCAGGGTCAGACGATCATCGTGATCGAGGATACCAACGTCTACAGCACCGCCGACTGGTCGACCTTCCGCTCCACGTTTGGTCTGTCTAGCTACACCTCCGGTTCCTTCACCCAGGTGCATCCGGCTCCCGCCAGCGGCTCCAACAATTGCACCAATCCCGGTGTGGTTGCGGGTAACGAAGGCGAGGCGGAACTTGACGCGGAATGGGCCAGCGCAGCGGCACCCAGTGCTGCCATCGTGCTGGCGTCCTGCAAGGACACGAACACGACATTCGGCGGCCTGATTGCCCTTGAGAACCTGCTTAACAGCAGCAGCCCGCCAGCGATCGTCAGTATCAGCTACGGTGAGTGCGAAGCTGAAAACGGTGCCACCGCCAACGCCGCCTACAACACGACCTACCAGCAGGCAGTGACGCTGGGTACTTCGGTGTTTGTGTCGGCAGGTGACGAGGGGGCCGCCAGCTGCGACGCCGACCTGACCAAGTCGACGCACGGGATCGGCGTTAGCGGCTTCGCGTCCACGCCTTACAACGTCGCGGTCGGTGGTACCGATTTCGGAGACACCTACGCTGGTACCAACTCCACGTATTGGAGCTCGACCAACACGTCCACCTACGGCTCGGCGCTTTCCTACATCAACGAGATTCCGTGGAATGATTCGTGCGCCAGCGTGCTGATCGCTACGATTGAGGGCTACAGCACGACGTATGGTTCGAGCGGATTCTGCAACAGCAGCACCGGCAGGGCGGACTTCCTGACGACCGCTGCTGGTAGTGGCGGCCCCAGCGGTTGCGCTACGGGCAGTCCTTCCAAGACTGGCGTTGTCGGCGGAAGCTGCAAGGGCTACGCCAAGCCGTCCTGGCAGTCGCTGGTCGGGAATCCATCTGACGGCGTACGCGACCTGCCGGACGTGTCGCTGTTTGCCGCCAATGGCGTCTGGGGCCACTACTACGTGTATTGCGACTCCGATACGGGTGATGAAGGCGCGGCCTGCACGGGCGCACCGAGCGGCTGGTCTGGCGCTGGCGGTACTTCGTTTGCCTCACCGATCTGGGCCGGTTTCCAGGCTCTGGTGAATCAGAAGACCGGCGCCAAGCAGGGCAACCCGAATACGGTCCTCTATAGCCTCGCCAGCAAGGAATACGGCACCAGCGGTAGCACCACCTGCAATTCGAGCAATGGCAAGAGTGTCGGCAGCAGCTGCATTTTCTATGACGTCACGCAAGGCGACATGGATATCAACTGCACCGGCTCGACCGATTGCTACACCGACGGTGGTCGTAACGGTGTGCTCTCGACGAGCAGCAGCAGCTACCTGAAAGCCTACGGTACGGGCACCGGCTGGGATTTTGCGACCGGCATCGGTACCGTCAACGTCAACAACCTGGTCAATAACTGGTAGTTAACGTGTAGCAAGGCATCAGATTGGCAGTTCCCTCAGGGGGCGGGTGGCAACACCCGCCCCCTGAATCATTTGAAGCCAGCCTGTCGATGATCGGGCCAGCATGGCAACTCATGCGTAGTCATCGTAACCCGATAGCGCACACTCGCCCGCCCAGTCCACTCAGTCGTCGCCGATGTCTTCCCCTGGAAAGAGCTCAGCCGTGAATCCAAACCTACTGAAATCCCGAATTCGCATCGGATAGAGGATGCCGTCCAGATGATCGCACTCGTGCTGCACCACGCGCGCGTGAAAGCCCTCGGCGACACGGTCGATTGCCACTCCAAACTGGTCAAAGCCGCGATAGCGAAGATGCGTATGTCTCTCAACTACGCCGCGCATTCCGGGTACCGACAGGCACCCTTCCCAACCCTCTTCAAGTTCCTCATCGAGCATTTCGATAAGGGGATTGATCAGCACGGTGCGTGGAACCGGTGGCGCATCGGCATAGCGTTCATTGCGATCGAAGCCGAAGATCACCAAACGCAGATCGACGCCGATTTGCGGTGCGGCGAGCCCTGCGCCATCCGCCGCCTGCATGGTCTCAAACATGTCCGCGACGAGGACATGCAGCTCGGGAGTATCGAATTCGGTGACTTCGCGAGCCACGCGCAAAAGCCGAGGATCTCCCATTCGCAAGATTGGATGAATCACGACGCGCCCCCGTTCTGAGCCGCAAGCGAAATGATAAGCGCGCGCACATCGGCTATCGCCGTCTCGAGCGTGCGACCGACATCGCTCATTGAAATCCTGGTGCGCGAGTCACCCCGGCCGGCGGCGTGGTTCGAAATCACAGCCAGCGCCGCATAGGGGAGCTCAAGCTCCCGCGCCAGCGACGCCTCGGGCATCAGGGTCATGCCGACGAGATCGGCGCCATCGCGTTCCAGTCGATTGATTTCCGCGGCGGTCTCCAGGCGCGGACCCTGGGTGCAGGCATAGCAGGCGCCGTCGACGAGCGTCTTGCCGGCTGCCTTGGCAGCCGCGCGCAGCCGGGTGCGCAGTGCCTCATCGAAAGGCAGCGTGAAGTCGATGTGGGTAACCGGCGTCTCCGTCGAGTCGAAATAGGACGAATTGCGGCCCCAGGTATAGTCGAGAATCTGGTCGGGCAGTACCACAGCGCCCGGGTGCAAGTCTGCGCGAATGGCGCCCACCGCTGCAACTGCAATCACTCCCTTGGCGCCGATGTGCGAGAGCGCCCAGAGGTTGGCGCGGTAGTTAATATTGTGGGGCGGGATCGTGTGCCCATACCCGTGCCGCGGCAGGAAAACGATGGGCGCGTCATGCAGATGCCCGAAGCTAAGCGGTCCTGAAGGCTCGCCATAAGGGGTGCGAATCACCTCACGCCGCTCCAGTTTCAATTCGGCGAACGAAGTCAGGCCGCTGCCACCGAGAATCGCCAGCATGATCAGCGCTTGCCGCGGGATTCGAGATAGGCGCTAAACGCCGCGCTGGTCTCAGAATGCTTGAGGCCCAGCTCGACGGTCGCCTGCAGGTAGCCGATCTTGGAGCCGCAGTCGTAACGACGACCGTCAAAGCGATAGGCCAGCACCGGCTCGTCGGCCAAAAGGTCGACGATACCGTCGGTGAGCTGAATCTCCGCGCCCGCACCAGGATTGAGCTGGACAAGATGATCGAATACGCGCGGGGTCAGTACGTAGCGGCCCACGACCGCCAGTGTCGACGGAGCGACTTCCGGAGCCGGCTTTTCCACCATGTGCGTAATCTGTTCGAGGTGCGCGTCGCCGCCGGTAATTTCCCCGTTGCGCGATGTGCCGACAATCCCGTAGGAGCGGGTCTGGGCCAGCGGCACATCCTGCACTGCGAGCAGGCTCACTTGCCGGGTGGTAAACACACGTGTCATCTGCTGCAGCACCGGCATTACACCATCATCGGTATCCATCAGGTCGTCGGCCAGAAGTACCGCAAACGGCTCATTGCCGATCACCGGTCGGGCGCACAGTACCGCGTGCCCGAGCCCGAGCGCCTCGGTCTGACGAATGAAAATGCAGTTCACGCCGCGCGGCACCGTATTGCGTACGATCTCCAGCAGATCCTGTTTGCGCTTGGCCGCCAGTTCGGTCTCCAGCTCATAGGCCTTGTCAAAATGGTCTTCGATGGCCCGTTTGCTGCGTCCGGTAATGAACACCATGTCCCGCACGCCGGCGGCGGCGGCTTCCTCGACGGCGTACTGGATGAGCGGCTTGTCGACGACCGGCATCATCTCCTTGGGACTTGCCTTGGTTGCCGGCAGAAAGCGCGTGCCGAGGCCCGCCACCGGAAATACCGCCTTGTTGATCTTCATGTTGCTCCTTGCTGATTGATGAATTAGGTGGTCGGACCCGAAGACGCCTGCCCAAGCAGGTCCTCCAGCTGGGACTGATCCAGAATGGCAATGCCGAGTTCCTCGGCCTTTGCAAGTTTCGCGCCTGCCTCCGTGCCCGCCACCACATAGTGGGTCTTGGCCGACACCGCCGACGAGACCTTGCCACCGGCTGCCTCGATGAGCGCCTTGGCGGTCTCACGTGCCATGCTCGGCAGTGTTCCAGTGAGCACGAATGTTTTTCCTGCTAGCGGCCGCGCGCTCGCTGGGATGACGGTGAGGGTGCGCGGCTGTACCCCACGTTCGAGCAGCTGGGCGATCACATCGCGGTTGTGGGGCTGATCGAAGAAATGACGGATCGACGTGGCGACTACCGGGCCGACGTCGCGGACCTCCAGCATCGCCTCTTCACTTGCGTCCATGAGCGCAGCCAGCGAGCCAAAGTGCGCAGCAAGATCCCTCGCAGTCGCTTCACCTACGTGGCGGATGCCCAGACCGAACACGAACCGGGCAAGTTCAGGCGTGCGCGCCCGTTCGATCTCGTTGATCAGATTCTGTGCAGATTTTTCACCCATGCGATCCAGCTCAACTAGTTGTTCAATCTTCAGATTGAACAGGTCGGCCGGCGTCTTGACGAGTCCCGAGTCGACCAGCTGATCGATCAGCTTTTCACCCAGGCCTTCGATGTCCAGCGCGCGCCTTTGTGCGTAGTGCAGGATCGCCTGCTTGCGCTGGGCCGAGCAGAACAGGCCACCGGTGCAGCGCGCCACCGCCTCGCCTTCCAGACGCAGGATTTCGGAGCCGCAAACCGGACAGTACGGTGGCATCACGAATTCGCGGGCGGCCGCGGGTCGGCGTTCGAGCACCACGCCGACCACCTCCGGTATCACGTCTCCGGCGCGGCGTACCGTGACGGTATCGCCGATTCGTACATCCTTGCGCCTTACTTCGTCTTCGTTGTGTAGGGTCGCATTGGTGACCGTGACCCCTCCGACAAACACCGGCGCCAGTTTTGCCACGGGAGTGATCGCACCGGTGCGTCCGACCTGAATCTCTATGTTCTCGACCGTCGTCAGGGCTTCCTGCGCCGGAAACTTGTGCGCCAGCGCAAAGCGCGGTGCGCGGGACACGAAGCCCAGACGCACCTGCAGGGCGATGTCGTTGACCTTGTAGACGACCCCGTCAATGTCGTAGGCCAGTCCGGCGCGCTCTGCGCCGACCCGGTGATAGAACTCCAGCAGGCCCGCAGCGCCGCGTGTGACCGTACGCACTTGCCCAACCGGCAGGCCCAGTTCCTCGTACCAGTCGAGCAGCCCCGAATGGGTTAGCGGCAATGGCGCGGCCGTCGAGCTCTCACCGATCCCGTAGGCAAAAAAACTCAAGGGGCGCTGGGCTGTGATGCGCGGATCCAGCTGACGCAGGCTGCCTGCGGCGGCATTGCGCGGATTGACGAATTCCTTGTCGCCGCGCGCACGTTGACGCGCATTGAGTGCGGCGAACTGCCGATGCAGCATCACAACCTCACCGCGCACCTCCAGCACCGCGGGTGGTTGCGCCGTCTTCAGACGCAGCGGGATGGCGGCGATGGTGCGCGCGTTCGGGGTTACATCCTCCCCGGTGGCGCCGTCGCCGCGCGTAGCCGCACTCGCCAAGAGCCCGCCCTCATAGCGCAGATTGATGGCCAGCCCGTCGAACTTCAGTTCCGCGTTGTACTCGACGTCACCATCGACACCCAGAAAATCGCACACCCGCCGATCGAAGGCCGTGACGTCTTCATCGGTGAAACCATTGGACAACGAAAGCATCGGAACCGCGTGCCGCACCGATGTCAGATCGCCGCGCGCACTACCACCCACACGATGAGTCGGTGAATCGAGCGTAGCGAGGACCGGAAACCGCTCCTCAAGTGCCTGCAGTTCGCCAAACAGGCGATCATACTCGGCGTCAGGGACCGTCGGTGCGTCCAGCACATAGTAGGCGTAGTTATGACGCTCGAGCTCGCTGCGCAGGTACTCCGCTCGCTCGCGCTGCGCTTTTTCGGCGGCCGGGACATGCGTCATGTGCGCAGGGCCGCTAACTGAAAAGCGCCAGTGCGCGCGTCGAGCCGGCGGGAACACCGGCCGCCTCAAGGCGGGCATAAACCGGCTCTATCTGGCGCATGATGCCCTCCAACAGGATTGGGGTAAGGGTGCGCAATTGATCATCAACCAGGAGCCCGTCGAGCTTTTGCGCCAGTGCCTGAGCGAGCTCACACATTCGCGCATAGGGCTCGAGTTCGGCCGCGACGAGCGGAACATCCAGGAGGAAGGTCAGGCGGGCGGTGCGCAAATCATGGAGTTGATTGATATGAAAGCCGGCGCCCTCGGCATTGTTCAGCGTAAACAGCGAGCGTCCATCGCCGCGCATGGCATGAAACGCGCCGTCCCCCTCGAGGCCCATCGACAGTTCGCGTGCGGCCCGCTCGATCTCATGACCGCTCCAGTAGCCGCGCGGGTTGGCAAGCGTGATGCCAATCTGCGCGTCCAGGGGCGCGCACTGCGCGTCCAGCGCACGGGCCCGCTGCACCGATTCGGCCATCTCCGGCACATCGCAGGTCGCACCCAGGCTCTCGGCCAGCTGCTGCAGGTGCGCGACAAATTCCGAATACTCGATTTCGTTGATCGGCCCGCTGCGGTTCGCAAGCTGAACGGCCACGGCGACGAGGTCATACGATTTCGCAGGATCAAGCGGCGCCCAGATGTAGGACTCGTTGCCCCACAAGGAAACGCGCTGACGCCCGGCATAGCGCATTCCCGGCAGGTCTGCTGCGAGGCGCTCGCCCCGCACGGGCTCTTCGAACGACAAGGTAATGATTGCATGGATGCGCTCATCCAGACTTTGCCCGGTCTCCTCGAGCTCACTGGCGCTGGCCGCAGCCTCGTATTCTTCCAGGACCGAGCCAGGTCGCGGCGGTGACACGGCGCCTTCGTAGAGCTGCAGGCTTGGTTCAGCGCGCTCGGACGCATTGCCTGCATTGCCAGCCACGGCGGCCTCGAGCGGGTCGCTGCCCGGCGTCTCGAAGTGCTTTGCGAGCGGTTCTCTCAGGCGCCATTCCTGAACCTTGTTGTAGACCCACACGACGACCACGAACAGGATGGCGAGTACCGCAATGCCTAGGCGGAAGTCGTTCATCTGGGTTCCGATAGGGTTGTGATCCCGGGATCCGAAAGTGGGGGCGTCGATGCCTGCGGCGCCGCCGTCACGCCACCTTCTCGAGGTTTTCCGTCACCAGGCTCGCGGCGGTCTGCAAGTCAACTGCCACGATGCGCGACACGCCCTGCTCCTGCATGGTCACCCCGATCAGCTGACCGGCCATTTCCATGGCGATCTTATTGTGCGAAATGAAAAGGAACTGGGTCTGCGCCGACATCTTCTTGACCAGCGAGCAAAAGCGATCCGTGTTGGCGTCGTCGAGCGGCGCGTCCACCTCATCGAGCAGGCAAAAAGGAGCCGGATTGAGCTGGAACATCGCGAACACGAGAGCCGTGGCGGCCAGCGCCTTTTCCCCGCCCGACAGGAGGTGAATGGTGCTGTTCTTCTTGCCAGGTGGCTGCGCCATCACTTGAACCCCGGCGTCGAGTATTTCCTCGCCGGTCATGACAAGGCGCGCCTCGCCGCCGCCGAACAGCGCCGGAAAGAGCTCCCCGAAATGCCGGTTGACGGCATCAAAGGTCTCCTGCAGCAAGGTACGCGTCTCGCGGTCGATCTTGCGAATCGCATCTTCAAGGGTCGTGATCGCCTCGTTGAGGTCGCCCGACTGCGCGTCCAGAAAGGTCTTGCGTTCGCGCGCCACGCCAAGCTCCTCGAGCGCGGCGAGGTTGACCGCACCGAGCTCGGCGATCTGCTGGGCGATGGCATTGAGCTCGCCTTGCAGCAGATTCGGACGCAGGCGCCCCTGGCTGGTATCAGCAATGCGTAGCTGCAACTGGGCCAGATCGGCCTTGGCTTCCTCAAGCTGGCGCTCGAACTGCTCCTGATTCAGGCGCGCCTCCTGCTCCTTGAGCCCCAGGACCGAAATACGTTGGCGCACAGGCTCAAGATCCCGTTCGGTTCGCAGGCGGGCCTCGTCGAACTCGCGCATTTGTGCGGTCAGGCGATCCAGTTCGGTGCGGGCACGCAAGAGCGCCTGTTCACGCTCAAGGCGCTGGGCAACCGCCTCTTGCAGACCGCTTTGCGCGGCGGCATCGGAAAGCGCCGCGAGCTCGGCATCCAGGGTCGCGATCGTATTGGTGGCTGCGGCATGCTGAGCTACGGCCATCTCGATACTGCGTGTCAGTTCGGCGATACGCTGCTCGAGATTGCGTTGTTCGAAGACCTGATGCTGCAACGCGCGATCCAGTTCTGCTTGGCGCACCCGGTGCTTTTCCTGTGCGGCCTGGGTCTCGAGATAGGCAGTCTGGCGCTCCTCGAATAGTCCCTGCACCTGTGCCAGTTGCTCATCGAGCTCTTCGAAGCGCGCCTGCGCCTGCGTGCGCGCGCCTTCCTCGCTCTTCTGCTGGGCCGACAGTTCCGACAATTCGCTTGCGATCTGCGCGCTGCGACCGGCCACCTGCTGGCGATGCTGGATCAGGCGCTGCAGTTCGAGCTCCTTGGCGTGCAGGCTTTGCGTGAGTGCCGCAAGTCCGCTGCGCAGCTCACCAACCCGCGCGTTGCCACGCGACAGGGCCGACTCGGCTTGTACGCTGGCCGATCGGGACTGTTCGGTCAAAAGAGCCTGGGCTTTGACCTGGCGCGCGAGTCGCTCGATTTCCTGCTGCCGGGCGAGCATCCCGGCCTGCTCCGAATCGGCCGCATAAAAGCGCACCGAATTGCGGCCGATGACGTGTC
>CAJCHO010000117.1 GCA_903970145.1 Mycobacteriaceae bacterium
CGCGGAGACGACGAACAGCGCGGGCGTCGCGGCATATACCGACTCGATCGTGGCGTGCAATAGCGCTTACATCAGCGCGACCGTTCTGCCCTCGTCGTCAAACCAGTCCCAGCAGGCGGTCAACTTCAACGAGCCCAGTCAGACCGTAATCGCCGGTCACCGTGCAGCGGTTGAGCGGGCCTGTGAACTGGCGCGCGCCCGCGGCGCCAAGCGCGCGCTGCTGTTGAATGTGTCGGCGCCTTTTCATTCATCCTTGATGAAGCCCGCCGCCCAAGAATTGGCGCTCGGTCTGAACCGGATCGTGGTGGCGCCCCCGGCGATCGGGGTGGTCAACAATGTCGACGTCGCCATCGAGAGCGAGCCCGCGCGAATCAGCGCCGCCCTGGTGCGCCAGGCCTGCCAGCCGGTGCGCTGGGTGGAAGTCATTAGTGCATTGCGTGGCGCTGGCGTGACCCATATCATCGAGTGTGGCCCAGGCAAGGTGCTCGCCGGAATGACCCGGCGCATCGATCGCGAGCTGGTGTCGGCATCGATCACCGACTCGGCCTCCCTGTCGGCCGCACTGGAGTTCTTGCGATGAGCCTTGAGGGTCAAGTCGCGCTGGTGACTGGCGCATCCCGTGGCATCGGCCAGGCTATTGCGCTCGAACTGGCTGCTCGCGGCGCGACGGTAGTAGGAACCGCGACGAGTGCCTCGGGTGTCGAGGCCATAGACGCCGTGCTCGCTCCACGCGGCCGGGGGGAGATCCTCAATGTGGACGACGCCGCGCAAAGCGACAGCCTCGTTGAGCGTATCCAGAAGGAATTTGGCGCCCTGCAGATTCTTGTCAACAACGCGGGCATCACCCGGGATCAACTGGCCGTGCGCATGAAAGACGACGACTGGTCGAGCGTGATCGAAACGGATCTGTCGGCCGTGTTTCGCCTGTGTCGGGCCGTGCTGCGCGGCATGATGCGCGCGCGGGCCGGGCGCATCATCAATGTCACATCCGTGGTAGGCTCAAGCGGCAATGCGGGCCAGGCGAACTATGCAGCGGCCAAGGCAGGCGTGGCGGGCATGACGCGCGCGCTGGCACGCGAGGTAGGCAGCCGGAATGTAACTGTAAATTGCGTCGCGCCGGGATTCATCGATACCGATATGACGCGCGTGCTGGCCGAGGAGCAGCGAGCGGCGCTGCTCACGCAGATTCCGCTGGCGCGATTGGGTAGTGTCACGGATGTCGCGGCCGCGGTTGCTTTCCTCGCTTCGGCGCAGGCCGGATACATCACCGGCACCACCTTACACGTCAACGGTGGGATGTACCTGAACTGAAAGCGTCACCAAAGTATTCGTTCGAGCCGGATTTTGTGGCCTAGCTCTGCTACAATTCGCGCAAATTTTTGCACTCTCATCTTAGGAGGGGAACCATGGAGAATATCGAGCAGCGCGTCAAGAAGATCGTCGCTGAACAACTGGGCGTCAACGAGGCCGACATCAAGACCGAATCATCGTTCGTCGATGACTTGGGCGCGGATTCGCTCGACACCGTTGAATTGGTGATGGCGCTCGAGGACGAATTCGAGACTGAGATCCCGGATGAGGAAGCCGAGAAGATCACCACCGTGCAACAGGCCATTGACTACGTCACCAGCCACAAGAAGTAGGAAGCCGGTTCCAGCATGTCGCGTCGTCGCGTCGTCGTAAGCGGTCTTGGCATCGTCTCTCCGGTTGGCAGCTCGCTGCCGGTTGCCTGGGACAACATCGTGGCGGGGCGCTCGGGAATTGACCGCATAACGCGATTTGATCCGAGCCAGTTCAACTGCCACATCGCCGGCGAAGTACGCGATTTCAATATCGAGAGCTACATCCCCGCCAAGGAAGCGCGCCATATGGATACGTTTATCCATTACGGCCTGGCGGCGGGGATCGAGGCGATGCGCGACAGCGGTCTCGATCTGCAGGCGATCGACCGGGAGCGCATTGGCGCGGTTGTCGGTTCCGGGATCGGCGGCCTGCCGCTGATCGAGGAAACCCACGCCGAGCTGCAGGCGCGCGGACCACGCCGCATTTCCCCGTTTTTCGTGCCGGCCTCGATCATCAACATGATTTCCGGCCACCTCTCGATCCATTTCGGCCTGCAGGGGCCAACCTTCGCGATTGTCTCTGCCTGTACGACCGGTCTGCATTCGATCGGCGAGGCGGCGCGCATGATTGCCTATGACAGCGTCGATGTGATGCTCGCAGGCGGAGCCGAATCGACGGTCTCGCCCTTGGGCATCGGGGGGTTCGCCGCGGCGCGCGCCCTGTCAACCCGCAACGACGATCCCAAGACCGCCAGTCGGCCCTGGGACCGTGATCGTGACGGCTTTGTACTCGGGGAAGGTGCCGGGGTACTGGTGCTCGAGGAGTACGAGCACGCAAAACGCCGCGGGGCGCGTATCTATGCGGAATTGATCGGCTATGGATTGAGTTCGGACGCCTATCACATGACCGCCCCGAATTCCGACGGGCCCAGCCGCGGCATGAAACTTGCACTTCGCGATGCCGGGATCAATGCCGACGCGGTGCAATACATCAATGCCCACGGCACCTCGACGCAGCTGGGCGACAAGAATGAAACCGAGGCGATCAAGCTTGCGTTTGGCGTCCACGCCCACAAGGTCGTCGTCAATTCGACCAAGTCCATGACCGGTCACCTGCTTGGTGCAGCTGGCGGGATCGAAGCAATCTTCACCACCCTTGCGCTCTACCATCAAATATCGCCGCCGACGATCAACATCTTCAATCAGGATCCGGAGTGCGATCTCGACTACTGCGCCAACGAGGCACGCCCGATGAAAATCGACGTTGCCATGTCGAACTCGTTTGGCTTTGGTGGCACCAACGGCACGATGCTGCTGCGCCGGATTTGAAGATGTCCGGCGCGGCAGTAGCGCATGTAGATGGCTGAACCGAGCCAACGCGATGTCGACCAACTGCTCGTCGAGAGGGTGCAGCGTGGCGACAAGCATGCCTACGAATTGCTAGTCATCAAGTACCAGCGACGCATCAATCGTCTTGTCGCGCGCCTGGTGCACGATGCCGCCGAGGTCGAAGACGTCACCCAGGAGGCCTTCATCAAGGCCTATCGGGCCCTTGGCCAGTTTCGTGGCGAGAGTGCCTTTTATACGTGGCTCTATCGGATCGCCATCAATACGGCGAAGAACTACCTGGCTGCTCTGGGCCGGCGCGCCCCGACTTTAACTGTTGCCGACGCCGAGGAAGCTGAAACTTTCGACGACGCCGCACAACTAAGGGATATGAACACCCCCGAGTCCCTGCTCATGAGCAAGGAAGTCGGCGCAACTGTCAATCGAGCCATGGATGCGTTGCCAGAAGAGCTACGGCTCGCGATTCAGTTGCGTGAAATTGAGGGTATGAGTTACGAGGATATAGCTTTGGCGATGGACTGCCCGATCGGAACTGTACGCTCACGGATTTTTCGTGCGCGTGAGGCGATTGCGGCAGAACTGCGGCCTTTGCTTGGGACAACGGGCGACAAGAGGTGGTGACCATGAACAACAGCCGGCTGCTCGCCGGGGCGCAGGATGGCCAGGCGAGTTCGAATCAAAGCGCAATGGAGCGCGTGGGTGCGCTCGCCGATGGCGCTCTGGATGCCAACGAGGCCGGGGCGCTGCTGGACGCGCTTGCGCACTCGGAACAATTGCGGGCCACCTGGGACGAGCTGCACCTGGTCGGGGATTGCCTGCGCTCCGAAGAAGTCGCCACTTCCGGTTCCTCACTCGCGTTTCTCACTCGCTTTTCGGCAACGCTCGAGCGCGAGCCGACACTGGTCGCGCCGGGAATGCTGCGCCGCGGGCCGGCATTCTGGAAGCGGGTTGGAATGCCGGCGGCGGCGATCACCGCGGCGATCGCCATGGTGGCAGCGCTCGGGCCCTTCCCCCTCGGCTCCCGAGCGAATCTGCAGGCGAACTCAGGCGCCGCAACCAGCCCCGCGGGCGAGCTTGAGGCCAGTGCCGCAAATCTATCGAGTCGCGCGGCGATAAAGCCAGTAAACGCCGCGGAAATGCGCGAGTACCTCGCCGCACATCAGGAGTATTCCATTCACGCGACTCGTGGGCCCGGCGGCTTGCGCGATGCTGCCTGGAATATCGGTCAGGACGACGCCCCAACCCATTAACTAATTGTTTCGCATAGATATTCTCTTGTTTCCGTCGAGCATTGCCCTAACCCGCAGAGATATCGGCGCGGGCGCGTGGACGCGCCCCGAGTGCGCCAGCCTCATCGGAGGTGTGCTCTGCGTTCTGCTCATTGGAAGCAGCGCCGCTCAATCGGGCGGTGCGGGGACGCCATCTCCTAGCTCCGAATTGCTGCTTGGGCGCATCCAGCAGGCGGCGGCCCATCAGAACTACATCGGAACCTTCGTTCATCACGAGGGTGGCCAGATGCAGACAGCGCGAATTACCCACCTGGCTGATGACTCCGGCGAGACCGAAAAAGTCGTAATGCTCGACGGGCATCCGCGTGAAGTGGTCCGTCACGATGACCTGGTGGAAGCGTATCTCCCCGAAGGACGGCTGTTGGTCGTGGAAAAACGCGCCGGTCGGCGTCTTTTCCCGGGGCTCCTCAAGGGCCCGGTTGATGCGGTGGACGCGAATTACCGCGTCGAGCTGACCAGCCAGGCGCGCATCGCTGGACGCACCTGCGACGTGATCCAGCTGCTACCGCGCGACAACCTGCGCTATGGCTATCGCCTGTGCGCTGACCGTCAAACGGGCCTGCTGTTGAAGATCGAGACGCTCGATGAACAGCGTGATTCGGTCGAGCAGGTATCTTTCACAGACGTCGAGATTGGCGGACACCCGACGCGCGCCAGTTTGCGTCCTAGCGTGCCAAGCGTCGAGGGCTGGAACATCGAGCATCGCGATTCGGAACCGGCCGATGTCAGCCAGCAGCCCTGGAAGCTCGACGCCGATGTGGGCGGATTTCATCCCGTAACCGCGGTCCATCGGGTCTTTGCCAGCGGGCGCGACGTCGTTCAGCTGGTGCTCTCGGACGGCATGGCATCGGTATCGATCTTCGTTGAACCCATCCGTCCGGATGCCGCGCCCCGTTCCGAGGGGGAGGCGCGCAAGGGACCTATCAACTTTATCTCCCGCGCCCTCGGGCAGTTCTGGCTCACCGTCGTCGGGGAAGTCCCGGTCCAGACGATCCGTCAGATCGCCGCTTCAGTCGGGCTGCGTGAGACCCCCAAATGAAATAGCGCCTGGCGCGCTACACTGCCGACTTGCTCAGTGCTTGTCCCGGAAAGTAATGATGAGATCGTATTTCACGGCCCTCGCGGCCGCCCTCGTGCTTGGCCTTGCTAACGCACCCGCTCCGGCGCGCGCGGATGTGCATGATCTGCCTGATTTTGCCGATCTCGTCGAGAAGGTGGGCCCCGGGGTAGTCAATATCCGCATCACCGAGAGGGTGAAGGTCGGAGCCGAGCGCGGCTCGGCTGACGATCCCGATATCGATGAACTGATGCGCCGCTTCGGCATACCGCCCAAGGGCAAGGATCAGGCGCCGCGCTCCAAGGATCCGCGTCGCAATGATGATCTGCCTGATCGCGAACAGGATCGCGGGGTTGGCTCGGGATTCATACTCTCGGCTGACGGCTACATCATGACCAATGCCCATGTCCTCGAGGGCGCGTCAGAAATCTATGTGACCCTGACCGATAAGCGCGAATTCAAGGGCAAGGTAATCGGCAGCGACGAGCGCACCGATGTCGCGCTCGTCAAGATCGAAGCAAACAATCTGCCAAAAATGGCGCTGGGTGATTCACGCGGTGTGCGCGTCGGGCAGTGGGTGCTGGCCATCGGCTCGCCCTTCGGACTCGAGAATACGGTGAGTGCCGGCATCGTCAGCGCCAAGGGTCGCGACACCGGCGAATACCTGCGCTTCATTCAGACTGATGTCGCCATCAATCCCGGCAACTCGGGCGGCCCGCTCATCAATATGAAGGGCGAGGTGATCGGCGTGAATTCCCAGATCATCTCCAATGGCGATACCGGTGGCAGCATCGGCATCTCGTTCGCGATCCCGATCGAGCAGGCCGTCGCAGTCAGCGAGCAGCTGCGTCTGACCGGCAAGGTCACACGCGGCCGTCTGGGCGTGCAGATCAGCGAGCTGACCCGCGACCAGGCCGAGGCCATCGGTCTTAGTCCGCAAGGTGCAGTGGTCTCGCGCGTCGAGAAGGGAACCCCGGCTGACAAGGCCGGCATCCTGGCCGGCGACATCATCCTCAAGTTCGACAATCAAGTGATCGAGCACATGGGCGATCTGCCGCGCGCGGTCGGCGATACCAAGCCCGGCAGCCGCTCGGTGGTCCAGGTCTGGCGAAAAGGCCGCACCCGCGATATCCCGGTGGTCGTTGCCGAGCTCGGTGACGATGCCGCGCCGGGCGGTGGCGCTGAATCGCCCCGGGTGGGTGGCACGCCCATCAATCCACTGGGTCTTGTGGTCGGTGAGCTGACCGACCAGCGCCGGCGCGAGCTCGGAATCAGCGGGGGAGTCGACGTGGTGCGCGTGGACGGACCTGCGCTTGCGGCCGAATTGCGCACCGGTGACGTCGTGTTGCAGCTCAACACCAACGACATCACGGGTGGCAAACAGCTCAGCGAGCTGGTTGCCAAGCTCGACCCGAAAAAGCAGGCTTACCTGCTCGTCATGCGCGGCGATGTGGTGCGCTACGTGCCGATAAAGCCGGCCGGTTAATTCCGGACTGCGATGGCGCTGCGCCTGACCCTCTATGGGCGTACCTACTGCCACCTGTGCGAGGACATGGTGGCGGCGCTCGAGCCCTGGCGCCTCTCGGGCGCCATTGAGCTCACCATCGTCGATGTCGATGCCAGCGCAGAACTGGAGGATCAATTGGGCGAGCTGGTGCCGGTTCTGGCCGGTCCCGAAGGCGAAATCTGCCATTATTTTCTAGATATCGCCCGTCTGGATGAGGTTTTGGCCCGAGTCGGCTAAAATAGCGAGCTAACTCGAGGGGGCTCCGAGGTTCACCGGGCCCCCTTTTTATTGCCGGAAACAGGACATCAGTCCCCCATGCAGCATATTCGCAACTTTTCGATCATTGCCCACATCGACCACGGCAAGTCGACGCTGGCTGATCGCATCATCCAGATGTGCGGGGGCTTGTCCGATCGCGAGATGGAAGCCCAGGTGCTCGATTCCATGGATCTCGAGCGCGAACGCGGCATCACCATCAAGGCGCAGACTGCGGCGCTCGAATACACCGCGCGCGACGGTCAACGCTACCAGCTTAATCTGATCGATACTCCCGGCCACGTCGACTTCTCCTATGAGGTCAGTCGCTCGCTGTCGGCCTGCGAGGGTGCCCTGCTGGTGGTTGACGCGACCCAGGGTGTCGAAGCGCAAACGGTGGCAAACTGCTATACGGCCATCGAGCTGGGTGTCGAGGTCGTACCGATCCTAAACAAGATCGACCTGCCTTCGGCTGCACCCGAAACGGCGATTGCCGAGATCGAGGAAGTCATCGGCATCCAGGCACAGGACGCCGTGCGCGCCAGCGCCAAGACCGGGGAGGGCGTCGAAGACATCCTCGAAGCGGTCATCGAGCGCATCCCCCCGCCCAGTGGCGACGCCGGGGCTGCACTTCAGGCGCTCGTGATCGATTCCTGGTTCGATAACTACGTGGGCGTGGTCATGCTGGTGCGCGTATTCAATGGGGCATTGCGCGCCAAGGAAAAGATTCTCCTGATGGCCACGGGAGCGCAGCATCTGGTCGAGCAAGTTGGCGTGTTCACTCCCAAGTCACGCGTGCGCGATCAGCTCAGCGCCGGTGAAGTCGGTTTTGTCATTGCCGGGATCAAGGACCTGCATGACGCTGCCGTCGGCGACACCGTCACGCTGGTCGCCCGTGCCGCGGCGGCGCCGCTGCCCGGATTCAAGGAAGTCAAACCGCAGGTCTTTGCGGGACTGTTCCCGGTCGAATCGAATCAGTACGATGCGCTGCGTGAGGCGCTCGAGAAGCTCAAGCTCAATGACGCATCCCTGCAGTACGAGCCCGAGGTATCGCAGGCTCTCGGATTCGGTTTTCGCTGCGGTTTTCTTGGGCTGCTGCACATGGAAATCGTGCAGGAGCGCCTCGAGCGTGAGTACGACATGGATCTCATCACGACGGCGCCAAGCGTCATCTACGAGATCCTGATGCGCGACGGCTCGATCATCACGATCGAAAATCCTTCCAAGATGCCCGATCCCTCGCGCGTCGAAGAAGTGCGCGAGCCGATCGTGACGACCACGCTCTACATGCCCCAGGAGTATGTTGGCGCGGTCATTACGCTGTGCACGCAAAAGCGTGGCCAACAGATCGACATGCATTACCACGGCAAACAGGTCATGCTGACCTACGAGATGCCGCTGGCCGAAATCGTGCTCGATTTCTTCGATCGCCTCAAATCCGTTTCGCGCGGCTATGCCTCGATGGATTACGACTTCAAGGAATATCGCGCCGCCGACGTCGTCAAGGTCGACATGCTGATCAACAGCGAGAAGGTGGACGCCCTGTCGATCATCGTGCATCGAAGCAATAGCCAGCACCGGGGCCGCGAGGTGGCCGCGCGCATGCGGGAAATCATACCCAGGCAGATGTTCGACGTTGCCATCCAGGCTGCCATCGGTTCGAACATCATCGCGCGCGAGAACGTCAAGGCGCTGCGCAAGAACGTGCTCGCCAAGTGCTACGGCGGCGACATTTCGCGCAAGCGCAAATTGCTCGAAAAGCAGAAGGCTGGCAAGAAACGCATGAAGCAGGTCGGCAGCGTCGAGATCCCCCAGGAAGCCTTCCTGGCGATCCTACAAGTGGAGGACAAATGAGTTTGAATTTCGCCCTGATCCTGTTTTGGCTCATGATCGCCACCGGGCTTGTCTGGTTCGCCGATGCACTGTGGCTGCGCAGACGCCGGCTGGCCCGTACCAAGGCAGCGCTCGCACGCTTTGATGAACAGTCCGCAGGGCGCACCCCCGAAAGCCGGGCGGCGCTAGATGCCGATCGGGAGAACTTGCGTGGGGACCTGATGCGCCAGCCGTGGTGGATCGAATTCCCGGCGGGATTTTTCCCGGTCATCCTGGTTGTTTTCATGCTGCGCTCCTTCCTCTTCGAGCCCTTTCGCATTCCTTCGGGCTCGATGATCCCGACCCTTTTGATCGGCGATCTGATTCTCGTGAACAAGTTCGATTACGGCATCCGGCTGCCGATCCTCAATCGCAAGATCTGGAAGGTAGGCGATCCGCAGCGGGGTGATGTCATGGTGTTCCGCTATCCATTCGATACCACCACCGATTACATCAAACGGGTCATCGGCGTGCCGGGGGATCGCGTGACTTACCGTGACCACCATCTGGAGATCAACGGCCAGGTGGTACCCCAGAGCCCGACCGAAGATTTCCTTGACGAAGCCAGAGTCACCTACACCAAGCAATTTCTGGAAACTCTGCCAGGGCCGAAGGGACCGGTCGAACACCGCGTTTTGAACGAAGAGGGGAGATCGCAGCAATTCACCCCTTTTGACTACAAATTCCGCGACAATTGCCAATATTCGGAAAATAACACTGTGGTTTCCTGTGTCGTTCCTCCGGATCACTACTTCATGATGGGCGACAACAGGGATAATAGTCAGGACAGTCGCTACTGGGGCTTTGTGCCAGACGAAAATATCGTAGGCAAGGCATTCTTTATCTGGATGAACTTCGGTAATATCAAACGTATAGGAAGCTTCCAATGATCGAAAAATCAATGATTAAGGCGCGAAACCTACAATCTGGTCTCACCTTGCTTTCAGCGATTGTGGTGATGGCTTTTTTGGCTGGCTGCGCGATGGTCGTCATCAAGGTCATGCCCTCGTTCGTGGAAAACCGCGGCATTGATGCCGATATCCAACACTCCCTGGCGGAGGGGCATTCGGAGAGCGAAATCCGCATCCTGTTCGACAAGGGTGCCGAGACCGGCTACATCGACACGATCAACGGCAAGGATCTGGAAATCGAGAAGACCAGCGACGGCCATTTCACCGTGTCCTATTCCTACACGAAGAAAATCGGGCTCTACGGACCGGTGAGCCTGCTCATTGACTACACCGGAAAGCTCGCTCAGTAGGAAGCCACCCAGCGACCAGCCATGGATGCCCAAGCACTCCAAGACGCCCTCGGCTACCAGTTCTCTGCGAAAGGCCTGCTGCAGCAGGCCCTGACGCACCGCAGTCACAGCAGTCTGCATAACGAGCGTCTCGAGTTCCTTGGCGACAGCATTCTGAACTGTGTGATCGCCTCGTTGCTATTCGAGCGTTTTGCCAAGATCGACGAGGGTGACCTGTCACGGCTGCGCGCCAACCTGGTCAAGCAGCAGTCGCTCTACGAGATTGCCCAGCGCCTCGAACTGAGCCAATACCTGCGACTTGGGGAAGGGGAGCTCAAGAGCGGCGGATTCCGACGCCCTTCGATTCTCGCCGATACGGTCGAGGCGCTTTTCGGCGCCATTTTTTTGGATGGCGGATTTGACGCGGCGCGCAAGACGATCAGTCGCCTCTACGTACCGGTGCTCGAGACGGTCGATCCCAAGACGCTTGGCAAGGACGCCAAGACCCTGCTCCAGGAATACATGCAAAGTCGCAAGATCGCCCTGCCGATCTATACGGTAGTGGCGACCCACGGCGCGGCTCATAGCCAGGAATTCGAAGTCGAGTGCGCGATACCCAAGCTGTCCATCCAGGTCCTCGGGTCCGGAGGCAGTCGGCGCGGTGCCGAGCAGGCAGCCGCAAAAAAGGCGCTTGAGGCGGCCCAGCAGCTTGCGCTCGCGGCGAGCAAGCGTGCCCGCCGACCCAAGCAGGCACAACTGAGTCTGCCTGTGGCGGTGGCCCAAAAGCAGGATGGCACTGCGGCCGCGACGCCGAGCAAGGCGGGCAAGCTCGTGGTCGTCGACAAGGCTGGCGAAGCGGCCGTGCCCGTCGAAGCGGCCGCCGAACCGGCGCCGGCCAAGGCTGCGCCTGGCGAAAAGACGCGCGAGCGCACCAGCGCGCGGGCCAGCGCCGAGAGCAAGGTGGCCGAGAGCAGCGAGGCAGCGGAGAAGCTGGAAGCGCGTGTCGCCTGAGGGGCCCGAGCCGGGCCCGTCTGATGGCCAGCCCGGATTTCGTACCGGCATGGTGGCCATAGTCGGCCGCCCCAATGTCGGCAAATCGACCCTGCTGAACCGGCTCGTCGGCCAGAAGGTCAGTATTACCTCGCGCAAGGCGCAAACTACCCGCCACCGAATCACCGGCATACTCACCGACGAGCGGCGCCAGTTCATATTCGTCGATACCCCGGGCTTCCAGACCGCGCAGCGCAATGCCCTTAGCCGCATGATGAATCGTACCGTGCGCGCGGCACTGGGCGAGGTGGACGCGGTGCTGTTCGTGGTCGAGGCCGGAAAGTTTTCGGCCGCCGACGAGGCAGTACAGGAGCTGCTGCCAGAAGAGGCGCCGGTCGTGCTGGTAATCAACAAGGCCGATTTTTTCGCTGATCGCAAGCAGCTGCTGCCCTTTGTCGCGCAGCGCGCTGCCGCGCGCAACTATGTAGCCATCGTGCCGGTTTCGGCACGCACTGGTGACAAGACCGGCGAGCTGCTTGACGCGGTGGCTGTCCTGTTGCCCGAGCAGCCTGCCATTTTTTCCGCGGACGATCTGACCGATCGTAACGAGCGCTTTCTGGTCAGCGAGCTCATCCGCGAGAAAGTCTTTCGTTTACTCGGGGCCGAACTGCCTTACGGCTGTACGGTCGTCATCGACCAGTTCGTCGAGGAGCCGGTGCACCGCGACCCCGGCGCGCGTTTCTGCCGCATCGAGGCGACCCTGCTGGTCGCGCGCGCCAGTCACAAGTCGATCGTCATCGGAGCAGCTGGTGCCAAGCTGCGCGAGATCGGCACCGAGGCGCGACGCGACATCGAGCAGCTGCTCGGGGCACGGGTACATCTGGGCCTGTGGGTCAAGGTCAAGGCTGGCTGGGCGGACGACGAGGCACGGCTGAAGACCTATGGCTACGAGTGAGGCCCGGGCGCGCGCGCCGCGCCGCGCCGACAGCCGCATCGATGACGAACCCGCGTTCGTACTGCATTGCTATCCCTACAAGGAGACTAGCCTGATCGCCGAGGTGCTCACGCGCCACTATGGCCGCGTCGCGCTGGTCGCGCGCGGCGCTAAGCGGCCGCGTTCGGTGCTGCGCGGGCTTCTGATGTCCTTTCAGCCCCTGGCAGTAAGCTTTGCCAGCGCGCGCGGACGGACCCAGGAACTGTCCAACCTGGCGCGCGCCGAGTGGGTCGGCGGCCTGGCCGCGCTGCGCGGGCGTGCCCTGATCTGCGGCTTTTATCTGAACGAGCTGCTCATCAAGATGCTAGCCCGCCATGACCCCCATCCGAGCCTGTTCGACGGCTATGCGGCGGCACTGGCGGGGCTCGCTACCGGTGCAGCACCGGCACCGGTCTTGCGGGCCTTCGAATACACCCTCTTGCGCGAGACCGGATATGCCATCCATCTGGCGCACGACGAGCAGCCCACCGCGATCGAACCTGAAGTCATGTATCGTTACGTGGCCGAGCGCGGGCCCTTGCCGGCGGCGCTGGCTGGAGAAGACGGCTCGCTGGTGTGCGGCAAGACACTCACCGACATCGAGGCGGGTGATTTTTCGGATCCGGTGACTCTCGCGCAAAGCAAGCATCTGATGCGCCAGTTGATCAACCATCAGCTGGCCGGGCAGGCGCTGCACACCCGCCAGATCATGATCGAACTGCACGATTTGTAGGGTGCTTTGCCAGAAGCGAGATTAGGCCAGGACCGCATGAGTTTTATCGAGCCCAGTGGCCCGACCATCGAGTTGGGTGTCAATATCGATCACGTCGCGACGCTGCGCAACGCACGCGGAACGGCATATCCGGATCCGCTGCGCGCCGCGCTCGAAGCGGAGATGGCAGGCGCGGATGCAATTACGCTCCACATGCGCGAGGACCGACGCCATATTCGCGACGCCGATGTGCGGGCCTTGCGCCCGATCCTGCTCACGCGCATGAACCTGGAGGCGGCGATTACTCCCGAGATGATTGACTTCGCGCTGTCGATTGCGCCAGAAGATGTGTGCCTGGTGCCTGAGCGTCGTGCCGAATTGACTACTGAAGGTGGCCTGGATGTGGCTGGCGCGCAGGCCGAGCTGGGTGCCGCCTGTCGCCAGCTTCTTGGGGCTGGCGTTCGCGTTTCGCTTTTCATTGATCCGGATTTCCATCAGATCGAGGCCAGTGCGGCCCTCGGGGTCAACGCGGTGGAGATTCACACCGGACGCTATGCGGATTGTACGGATCCACAAGTCCGGGCGCGCGAGCTGGCACGCATCGCCGAGGCCGCCCGGCGCGCCCGCGCCCTCGGATTGCGGGTCAACGCCGGGCATGGCCTGCACTACGAGAACGTCGCGCCGATCGCCGCGCTCGAGGAGATCTCGGAGCTCAATATCGGCCATGCCATCGTGGCGCAGGCACTTTTTTCCGGCTGGCAAAATGCGGTTCGCGAGATGAAGGCATTAATGCTTGGTGCGCGTGCGCGCAGGTCCGCATGATCTACGGTATCGGCACCGACATTTTGCGCATCGAGCGCATCGAGGACGCCATCGCGCGCCATGGCGCGCGCTTTGCCAAGCGCATTCTGGGGCCCGAAGAGTTGGCCATTTTGGCCGCCCGTGAGAGCCGTTCGCAGCGGCGCGCCGTCGCATTTCTGGCTACCCGCTTTGCCGCCAAGGAGGCCTTTTCCAAAGCCATCGGGCTTGGCATGCGCATGCCGATGTACTGGCGCGCGGTGCAGATACTGAAGTTGCCGTCCGGCAAGCCGCACGTGGTTGCCAATGGCGCGCTTGCGGCCTGGATGGAGGAGCGTCACCTCACCGCGCACATCTCGCTTACCGACGAGTCGGACTATGTGGCGGCGTTTGCCGTCGTTGAGGTGCGTACGTGAGCGGCGTGGCGCGCGGCGCCGTAATGGTGGACGTCGCCGGCTTGACGCTTAGCGCCGAGGAGCGCCGCCGACTCACGCATCCGCAGGTGGGTGGACTAATCCTGTTTGCGCGCAATTTCACTTCCCGCGAGCAGTTGATCGGCCTCGTCGACGAGATCAGGGCGGTGCGGCCTGAGATTCTCGTCGCCGTGGATCACGAGGGCGGCCGGGTGCAGCGCTTTCGCACCCACGGGTTTACCGCCCTGCCGGCGATGCGCGCTCTGGGCGAACTCTGGGACAGCGACCCGGCAAAGGGAGCCATCCAGGCGTGCGCTCTAGCCACTGCGATTGGCTACGTGCTGGCGCGCGAACTACTTGCCTGCGGCATCGACCTGTCGTTCACACCGGTGCTCGACCTCGACTACGGGCTTAGTGCGGTGATTGGCGATCGTGCCTTCCACCATGACCCACGCGTCGTCACGCTGCTGGCCAAGAGCGTCAATCATGGCCTGCTCCTGGCCGGTATGGCGAACTGTGGCAAGCACTTCCCCGGGCATGGATATGTTGTGGCGGACTCCCATGTCGCCATGCCGGTCGATGAGCGTCCCCTCGCCCAGATCCTGGGCAGTGACGTGCAACCCTACGAGTGGCTCGGCTCCACGCTGACCGCGGTCATGCCCGCCCACGTCATCTATCGAGCGGTGGACGACCGCCCGGCCGGATTTTCACGACGCTGGTTGCAGGAAATCCTGCGCGGCAAGCTTGGCTTTGGCGGCGTGATTTTCAGCGACGACCTGTCGATGCAGGGTGCGCAGATCGAGGGTGGTGTGTGTGCCGCAGCCCACTTGGCGCTCGCGGCAGGCTGTGACATGGTCCTCGTATGCAACGATGCCGCGCGCGCTGAAGAACTCCTCGCCGGACTCGATTGGCGGACAAGTCAGGCATCGGTCGCGCGCCTGGCGCGTCTTTATCGCGGCACCAAGCCAGGGATGATCGATCTGCGCCAGGACGAGGTCTATCAAGTGTGTATGGGGCAGCTACGCGAGCATGGCGGCCGCAGCAGCTTGAAACGGTAGCGACCCCGTGTCCGGTCCGCGCGTGCGCTGGGACGTCTTTTGCAGGGTCGTTGATAATTTCGGTGACATCGGCGTGTGCTGGCGTCTGGCGCGCCAACTGGCGCAAGACCGCGAGCGCCAGGTTCGCCTGTGGGTCGATGACCTGGCAAGCTTCGCGAGAATTGCGTCCGGGCTTGATCCTGGCCTTGCGCATCAGACGCGCGCCGCTGTGGAGATCTGCGCCTGGACTCCTTCAAGCGAATTTGGCGAGTGTGCCAGTGTCGTGATCGAAGGCTTCGGTTGCACTGTGCCGGCGGATTATCTTGCGCTCATGCTGGCGCGCCCCACAATCGCCTGGATCAATCTGGAATATCTGAGCGCAGAGCGCTGGGTGGCGGATTTTCATGGGCGCGGCTCACCGCATCCACAGTTGCCCTTGACGCGACATTTCTATTTCCCGGGATTTGGCGAGCTGACCGGAGGCCTCATGCGCGATGCCGGACTCACGGAACGGCGGGAAGCATTTCAAGCCGACCCTCTGGCTCGCTCAGAGTGGTGGCAAGGTCACGGCTTGCCGCAGGCGCAGCCCGGGGAGCGGCGCGTCTCGCTATTTTGCTATCCCGATGCCCCGGTAGCCTCGTTGCTGCGGCAGCTCGCGGCTGATCGGGCTCAGGCTTTTACTGTGTTCGTCGCAGAAGGGGTGGCGAGCGCTGCCCTCACGGACTGGCTTGGGCACGCGCCTGGCCCACCCGGAACCGTGCATCAGCGTGAGGCCCTACGCGTTGTCATTCACCGCTTTCTTGACCAAGATGACTATGACCACCTGCTGTGGGCGTGTGATCTCAATTTCGTGCGCGGCGAAGACTCCCTGGTACGCGCGCTCCTCGCAGCTCGCCCGCTCGTCTGGCAGGCCTATCCGCAAGCCCAGGCGGCCCACGTCGTCAAACTCAAGGCACTGCTTACTGGCTACCTGCAGTATTGGCCAGGTGCGCAGCCTGACTGGGTGGACGCACTCTGGCTGACCTGGAACCAACAGTGCGCGTCTACCACGGCACTGCAGCATGTGGCGGCTTACAGCGCGCCCGACGGCCCGGCGGCCCAATGCGCTAGAAGCTGGGCAAAAGAGCAGGGTCAATTGCAGGACCTGGTCACCAAACTTGCCGAGTTCGCCGATAAGCTGTTAAAATAAAAGGCTTTTTGGGGCGCCAGGCGGGTTTCGCCGGGGCCCGTATCCACTTACTTCCAAACCCAAGCCCTCATGAAGATAGCCCAGGAAATTCGCGCTGGTAACGTGATCATGGTCGGAAAAGATCCGATGGTCGTCCAGAAGGCCGAATACAACAAATCCGGTCGCAACTCTGCGGTCGTGAAGATGAAAATGAAGAACCTCCTGACCGAAGCGGCTACCGAGTCGGTCTATCGCGCCGACGACAAGTTCGATGTGGTGGTTCTCGATCGGAAGGAGGCGACCTACTCCTACTTCGCCGATCCCATGTATGTATTCATGGACAGCGAATACAACCAGTTCGAGGTCGAGAAGGACAATCTGGGCGAGGCGCTGCACTACATCGAGGATGGCATGCCCTGCGAAGTCGTGTTCTATGACGGCAAGGCGATTTCGGTCGAATTGCCCAACTCGCTCGTGCGCGAAGTGATTTATACCGAACCCGCGGTCAAGGGTGATACCTCGGGCAAGGTGATGAAGCCCGCTCGCCTGGCCACCGGCTTCGAATTGCCCGTTCCGGCTTTCATCGCGATCGGCGACCGTATTGAGATCGATACGCGCACCGGCGAATATCGCAATCGCGTCAAGTAAACCCCGGCCGCGCATGGCCAGCCCCGCCGCAGTCCCGCTCGCGACATCCGTCTACGACCCCGACTGCCGGCGCTGTCCGCGGCTGGCGCACTTCCTCGATGAGGTAAAGCACGACCATCCAGGCTATTTCTGCAAGCCGGTACCGCCCTTCGGGGCCGCGCATCCGCGCCTGATTGTCGTTGGCCTCGCACCGGGCCTGCACGGTGCCAACGCCACGGGTCGACCCTTCACGGGCGACTGGTGCGGACCGCTCCTGTATTCTTCCTTGCATCGCTTTGGCTTTGCCAGCGCTTCCGAGAGCCGCTCGGTCGATGACGGCCTCAAGCTGATCGATTGCCGCATCACCAATGCAGTCAAGTGCCTGCCCCCGCAGAACAAGCCGGAGCGCAGCGAAGTGCGTAACTGCACCAGTTTCCTTGGCGCCGAGCTCGCCGAGGCTTCTCAGCTGCGCGTGCTGCTCACACTGGGCACGGTTGCGCACCAGGCGGTGCTCGACGCGCTCCGACTGCGGCTGCGCGACTATCCGTTCGCTCACCACCGGCGGCATCAGCTGACCGACGCGCTCGTGCTCTTCAACAGCTATCATGTGAGCCGCTACAACACCCAGACCGGGCGACTGACTGAGGCGATGTTTCACAGCGTGCTCGCGGATATCCGCAAGTTGCTCGATTCCTGAGCGGGCCCGGCCACTGCAGGATTCGCATGAGCGCGAACGCTTCACCATTTGACGGCAAGGTTTTTGTGGCCGGCCTGCCCGGGCTGCCGGGTGTCTATCGCTTCTATGACGCGTCGGATAACCTGCTGTATGTCGGCAAGGCACGCGATCTTAAGAAGCGTGTGTCGAGTTACTTCCAGCGCGCCGGGCTCTCGCCGCGGGTGGCCCACATGGTCGAGCGCGTCGCGCGCATTGAAACCACCACCACGCGCAGTGCCGCCGAGGCCCTGCTGCTTGAAAACAATCTCATCAAGACCCAGGCGCCGCGCTACAACATCCTGTTTCGCGACGACAAGTCCTACCCCTACGTCAAGCTTTCGGCACATCGCTACCCCCGCCTGGCTTACTACCGCGGCGCGATCGATCGCAAGAACCAGTACTTCGGGCCGTTTCCCAACGCTGGTGCTGTCCGCGAAAGCCTGCAAATCCTGCAGAAGGTCTTTCTGCTGCGTACCTGCGAGGACACGGTCTTTCGGAATCGCTCGCGACCCTGCCTGCTCTACCAGATTCACCGCTGCAGTGCTCCGTGCGTAGGTACCATCAGCGAGCCGGATTACCAGCGCGATGTCGAAAATGCCGCGCGATTCCTGCGCGGCGAAGCAACGGACGTAATGGCCGAGCTCGAGCGCAAGATGTACCAGGCGGCCGGAGCCCTGCGATTCGAGGAGGCGGCGCTGACGCGCGACCAGATCGGCGCCCTGGCAGCGGTCTTGCAGCAGCAGAGCGTTGAAGTCGGCAACGAGGGTGATGCGGATATCATCGTCGTGGTCTTTGAAGCGGGGCGTGCCTGCGTCAATCTGGCCATGGTTCGTGCGGGCCGCCATCTCGGCGATCGCGCCTATTTCCCGACCCACGTTGACCAGGCCACCAGCATTAGCGAAGCAGCACCGGAAGTTGAGGTGCTGCATGCCTTTGTTACCCAGCACTATGCTGAGTCGGCCATGCCCCCAACGCTGATCACCTCGCCGGCCCTGGATGCCGCCGATCTGATCGCATTGCTTGAAGAGCGCGCGGGCCAGCGCACGACGCTGGTGCATCAGCCGCAAAGTCAGCGGCGGGTCTGGCTCGCCATGGCACAGCAGAATGCGCGCCTGGCTCTGGCACGCGTGCTCGCCGAGCAGGGTTCGCAGCAGGCGCGCACGCGCGCCCTGGCTGAAGTGCTGGGGCTCGACACCGACGATCTGGAGTTGGCACGTTTGCGCGTGGAGTGTTTCGACATAAGCCATACCGCAGGCGAAGCGACTCAGGCTTCCTGCGTGGTCTTTGCTGAACACGCCATGCAGCCCAGTCTCTATCGCCGCTTTAACATCGCCGGAATCACGCCAGGAGACGACTATGCGGCGATGCGTCAGGTCCTTGAGCGACGCTACGAGGCGGTCGCGGCAGGCACCACAGCGTTGCCGGAAGTCGTGCTGATCGATGGCGGGCGTGGCCAGGTCGAAGTGGCGCGCCAGGTATTCGCCGAACTGGGTCTTGATAGCTCGGTGCTGGTTGGCGTGGCCAAGGGTGAGGATCGCAAGGTTGGCCTCGAGACGCTGGTGTTCGCGGATGGCAGGCCGGCACTGGTTCTGGGTCGCGAATCGGCGGCACTGATGCTCATCGCCCAGATACGTGATGAGGCACACCGCTTTGCAATCACCGGCATGCGCGCTCGACGCGCCAAGACGCGTACCACGTCGCGCCTCGAGGATATTGAAGGAATCGGATCGCGACGCCGTCAGAAGCTGCTCGCCCGATTCGGGAGCGTCAAGGCCGTCATGGAGGCAAGCGTCGACGAACTGGCGACCGTCGAAGGAATCTCCCGCACGCTGGCTGAACAGATCTATCGCCAGCTCCATTAAAGAGGTCGGCACCTGAGCGGATATAATGCGACGGGCGCACTCTCGGTGCCGCCCCAACCATCCGACATGCCCGTTAATCTCCCGATTCTTCTGACCTGGCTGCGCATCCTCGCCATACCGCTCGTGGTGGGCGTCTATGTTCCAGGCGATTGGCTGGCGCCATTTACCAAGGATATCGTCGCGACGAGCCTGTTTGTCGCAGCGGCACTGACCGACTGGGCCGATGGCGCGCTGGCCCGCCATCTGAACCAGACCTCGCGCTTTGGCGCGTTTCTTGATCCGGTCGCCGATAAGCTGATGGTCACGGCGACACTGCTGGTATTGCTCGAGCTTGATCGCGTCAATATCGTGGTGGCACTGATCATCGTCGGGCGCGAGATCACCATCTCGGCCTTGCGTGAGTGGATGGCGCAGATCGGTGCCTCGCGCAGTGTTGCGGTCAACTCACTGGGCAAATTCAAGACCATCGCGCAGATGGTTGCGATTCCCATGCTTTTGTTCAACCACGACCTGTTCATTCTGCCGATCCGTCAGATCGGCGACATCCTGATAGTCGTTGCAGCGATCCTGACGGTCTGGTCGATGCTCTACTACATCCGACTGGCCTGGCCGCAGATCGTAGCGCGCACCGGCTCGGACCGATGAGTATGGCGGCGTGATCATCGCGCTGATACCGGCCGCAGGCAGCGGCTCGCGCGTGGGTGGCCCAGCGCCCAAGCAGTATCGCCTGCTTGGCGCTCGACCCCTGATCAGCTACGCGCTGGAAGCGTTTGCAGCGCTCGCCTCGATCGATCAGATCTTCGTGGTGCTCGCGCCTTCGGACTGCCAATTCGAGCAAGTGATGCTCTCCGAACGGGCGCAGGCGGTCACTCGCGTGCTGCCGGTTGGCGGCGCGACGCGCCACGAATCGGTACTCAATGGCCTTGACGCGCTGGCCGATCGGCTGGGTGACGATGACTGGGTACTGGTCCACGATGCGGCCCGTCCGGGCATTACGCCTGCCTTGATCACGCGCCTGATCGAAGCTGTGCGCCACGACGACGTGGGCGGACTGCTTGCTTTGCCGGTGGCAGATACCCTAAAGCGCGCCCAGGCGAGCAATGCGACACGGGTTGCCGTGACGGTGGAGCGCGCTGGCCTGTGGCAGGCGCAGACGCCACAGATGTTCCGCTTTGACCTGCTGCGCCGCGCCCTGCGCGCCGCTCTTGTGGCCGGGCACGCGACCACCGACGAGGCCAGTGCTCTTGAGAGCTATGGATACGCGCCACAGCTGGTTGCCGGCAGCCTGCGCAACTTCAAGGTCACTTATCCCGAGGACCTCGAGCTTGCCACGCAGATTCTGCAAGAGGAGAGGGTATGAAGGGCATGCGAATCGGCCAGGGTTTTGACGTCCACCAGCTCGTGCCCGGTCGGGCGCTGATCATTGGCGGTGTGCGCATCGAACATCCCCGCGGGCTGCTAGGTCACTCGGACGCGGATGTGCTTTTGCATGCGATCACTGACGCCCTGCTCGGAGCGGCGGCGCTGGGAGATATCGGCACCCATTTCCCCGACAGCGATGCGGCCTATAGCGGCGCCGATTCGCTGCAGCTCTTGCATCTGGTCGGCGGCAAGCTTGCCGCCGCAGGCTGGCGCGTCGTCAACATCGACTCCACCATCATTGCCCAGGCGCCGAAAATGGCGCCCCACATTCCGGCCATGGTGGAGAGGATTGCTATCGCGCTCGCGCTCGCGCCGGCTGCGATCAGCATAAAGGCGAAGACCACCGAGCAGCTCGGCTTTGCCGGGCGCGGAGAGGGCATCGCCGCCCAGGCGATTGCCCTGATCGAGCTTGCGTAAGCCAGCTAATGCACGCCCTGAGCCGCGAGAGTCAGTGCTGCCGCATTGACGACCGCGGCGATGCGGCCGATATCGCGCAACTGGGGCATTTCGAGACCCTCACGCTGCAGCACCTCGAAATGCGAACTCACGCAAAAATGACATTTGCCGACGATGCTGGCGGCCAGTGCGAATGACTCGAATTGCCGCTTGGTGGTTCCCCCGTGGTCAGCATATGCATTCATGCGCAGTTGTGCGGGCATGGTGCGCAGCTGCGCGTTGCCGGCCATCTCCACATAGGGATACCAGACATTGTTCATACCCATGAGCGCGGCGGCGGAAAGCGCTCCGCGGCGCGCGGGCGCACCGAGTTCGCTCGCCGCGCCGATGGTTTCAACCAAAAAATGATTGCGCGCGGCGAAGGCGGCGGCGAGCGCAATCCCGATCGCATCCTCCGCAGGCAGGCTCGAGCGCGCGATCGTGCCCTCGAGATTGAGGCTGATGTCTTTCGCGTACTCGGGCAGACGGGCCTTGATGGTGTCGATGAATTCCATGACTTGCTCCGCTTGTTGAACGAGTCCCGGCTCGCGCCGGGACGTTATTTAGAGGGTTGCGCCGCCCAGGGTGCGATTGCAGGGACATAGCTCATCGGTTTGCAGGCCGTCCAGGATGCGCAGGATTTCCTCAGGATTGCGCCCGACGTTCAGATTATTCACCGATACGTGCTGGATGACATTTTCCGGGTCGATGATGAAAGTTGCGCGCAATGCCACTCCGCTGCCTGCTTCCCGAACGCCGAGCATGTCGATCAAGGCGCCACTGGGATCGCCAAAACTGTAATGGTTCAGGCTCTTTAGATCGGGATGCTCGCGGCGCCAGCCGAGCTTGGAGAATTCGTTGTCGCCCGATCCACCCAGGAGAACCGCGTCGCGCTCCTCGAACGCCTTGGCAAGTTTGCCAAAACCGACAATCTCAGTTGGGCACACGAAGGTAAAATCCTTCGGATAGAAATAGACGATTTTCCACTTGCCGGGGAACGAAGTCTCGGTGATCGTCTCGAATGCGGAAACACCGCCTTCTTCGTGCTGATTGAAGCCGGGTTTGGCGGCGCTGACGCTAAAAGGTGTGATTTGCTGGCCTACTGTTTTCATGACTGCTCCGTGAATGGCTCGAACGTTAAGGGGCGGCACGCCTGACGCTTGCCAGGTGGCCGGCTGTCACTTAAGGTGGGGCTATCGTCTTCGCATTTACAATCGTTTTTCTATATGGAGACGATAGCCGGCCAATGCGCTTTGATGTCGCGCCTTGCCCGAGAGACGCAGGCTATGGGGTGCATTGAAATTGACAATTTGGAGTGCGCGGCATTTGCGCAGACAATCCCGCCACACGGGCATGGAGCAGCTGGGCGTGCGCATGCCGTGACCCTGCAACACGTGACTACCCCGGCTTGCGCCGGACGTTTCAAATCCGACAGGAGAAATCAAGATGGCAAATCTCAAGGGATCCAAGACCGAGGAAAACCTGAAGGCGGCATTCGCCGGTGAGTCACAGGCCAATCGCCGCTATTTGTATTTCGCAAACAAGGCCGACATCGAAGGCCAGAATGATGTGGCTGCGCTGTTTCGCTCGACTGCCGAAGGCGAGACCGGGCACGCGCACGGCCATCTCGAGTATCTTGAATCGGTCGGCGATCCCGCGACCGGGCTTCCGATTGGCAGCTCACGCCTGAATCTGCAGGCCGCCGTCGCTGGCGAGACCCACGAGTACACGGACATGTACCCGGGTATGTCCAAGACCGCGCGCCAGGAAGGCTTCGAGGAAATCGCCGACTGGTTCGAGACGCTTGCTAAGGCCGAGCGTAGTCACGCCAATCGCTACCAGAAGGCGCTCGACGCACTGGTGGACTAGTCAGCTTGCTGTCTCCGGTTGGTTCAATAGTACAAACGCGGCGCCCAGGCGCCGCGTCCCTTATCAATGCGCCAGAGCAGGGGCGAGAGCACTATGCGTGAAGGCAATCTCGAGGCGCCAACGCGCCATCCACTCGATTGGACCTCGGAAGCGTTCTACGATGAACAGGATCTGAACGCCGAACTCGAGCGGGTTTTTGACATCTGCCATGGCTGCCGTCGCTGCGTGTCGCTGTGCGCCTCGTTCCCGACGCTGTTTGACCTTGTCGACGCGACCAGCGATGGGGAAGTCCACGGGGTAGACAAGGCCGACTACAGTCAGGTCGTCGACCAGTGCTACCTGTGCGACCTGTGCTATATGACCAAATGCCCCTACGTTCCTCCACACGCATGGAATGTCGATTTTCCGCACCTGATGCTGCGCGCCAAGGCCGTCAAGTTCAAGGCGGGCGAGGTCAAGCTGCGCGACAGGCTGCTCTCGGATACCGATCGGATGGGATATTTCGCGGGAATTCCCGTGGTCACCCAGACCGTGAACGCGGTCAATCGCACCAAGTCGGCGCGCGCCGTGATTGAAGCGACGCTGGGTGTGGACCGTAACGCGTGGCTGCCGCCGTTTGCGCCGCGCACCTTCCGATCCCTCCGTAGCCCGGCAACAGGCACTAGCGTGACCGACGGCGAACGAACGCCCGGCAAGGTACTGGTCTACGCGACCTGTTACATCAATGCCCACGAGCCGGGTGTGGGCCAGGACCTCCTGGCGTTGCTCGAACACAATGGGATTCCCTATGAGTTTCTCGCCAAGGAGTCCTGCTGCGGAATGCCGCTGCTTGAACAGGGTGACCTTGAAGGGGTCGCCCGCAAGCACGCGGCAAACATCGCGGCTCTCGCCGATTTCGCGAAGCAAGGCTATGCAATCCTGGCGCCGATTCCCAGCTGCACGCTCATGTACAAGCAGGAACTGCCACTAATGTTCCCCGATGACGCCGATACGCAGGCGGTGATGCGGGCGATGTGGGACCCCTTCGAGTATTTCATGGCGCGCCACCGTGATGGCTTGCTGAAATCCGATTTCAAGGTCGCGCTCGGCCAGGTCTCCTACCACGTGCCCTGCCACGCGCGCGTGCAGAAGATCGGCCGCAAGACGGCCGAGGTGCTGCAGATGATTCCCGAGACTACCGTGAAGGTGGTCGAGCGCTGCTCCGGGCATGCTGGCACCTACGGCGTGAAAAAGGAGTTTCATGCGATGGCCAACAAGATCGGTCGGCCGGTCTTCAAGGCGATGGCCGAAGGCCAACCCGATTTTCTTGCGTCGGACTGCCAGTTGGCCGGTCATCACATCGAGCAGGGGATCGAGTCGAGTGGCACCCACGGCGCGCCGCTCGCTCATCCCTTGTCGCTGCTGCGGCGCGCCTACGGCATTTAGCGGCGCCTCGCGCCACAAGGTCAAAGACATGACTATCACTCGCGAGTCCCTGCTGACGCTCGAAGCCTATTCGAAAGCGCGCAACGCGTTGCGCGCCGAGGTGATCGCGCACAAGAAGCTGCGCACGGTTGCGCTCGGCAATCACGTCACCTTGATATTCGAGGACGAGAAAACCATCCGTTACCAGATCCAGGAGATGCTGCGCATCGAAAAGATCTTCGAAGAGGAGGGCATTCAGAGCGAACTTGAGGCCTATGTTCCGCTCTTGCCGGACGGCTCCAACTTCAAGGCGACCATGCTTATCGAATATGAAAATGAGGCTGAGCGCCGCGTCGCACTCGCTCGCCTGGTCGGTATCGAAGATCGCATGTTCGTGCAGGTGGAAGGCCAGGCGCGGGTCTACGCCATCGCGGACGAGGACCTTGACCGCGAGACCGAAGAGAAGACATCGGCGGTGCATTTCGTGCGCTTTGAGATGTCACCGCCCATGAAGCAGGCGCTGCGTGCCGGGGCGCAGATGATGCTCGGTTGCGACCATCCGAATTATCCCGCCCACATCGAGGAGCTGCCGGGCCCCGTGCTGCACGCCCTGCTGCAAGACCTGCGCTAGGACCCGCGTTCCTCGTGGGCCCGCTCGTCGAAGCTCAGGCGTGCGGCCAGCCCCCCGCCCGGCGCATTGGATAGATCAAAGCGGGCGCGATGGCGTTCGGCGATGCGCTGGACAATCGCCAGACCCAATCCTGCGCCGTTGGCCTGACCGCGCGCCGAATCAAGCCGCGTGAAGGGACGCTTCATGCGTTCAAGGTCCGTCGCAGGAACCCCTGGACCGTGGTCGCGCACCTCGATGAAGGGCCGCGCTGCGCCACCCACGGTGATATCGATCCGGGTCGAACTCTCATCGGCACTTCGTCCATAGCGGCGCGCATTCTCGACCAGATTCAGGATCACCCGACGCAGCTCGGTCTGGTCTCCGCGCACGCTTTGCGCTGGTGACGTCTCTATGCTGATTTCGACATCGGCGCTGGGCGGCAGGCTGGCCGCAACATCGCGCGCCAGCTCGTCCAGATCGATCTCGCTTTGCGCCTTCTGGGCATGAGCCGGACGTGCGTAATCTAGAAACTGACCAATGATGGCATCCATCTGCTCGATGTCGGCGGACATTGCGCCGCGCGTGGCCTCGTCCAGGTGATTGATCTCCACCTCGAGGCGCAAACGCGTTAGCGGCGTGCGCAGGTCGTGCGAGATTCCGGCCAGCAGCAGGGCGCGGTCCGCTTCGATGCGCTCGAGTTCGGCCACCATCGCGTTAAAGCTGGCGTTGGCGCGGCGAATTTCGCGGGGCCCGTCCTCAGGCAGCGGTGCGGGGCGCAGGCCGGCACCGATTGCGACCGACGCGCCGGCCAGTCGCGACAGTGGCAGGCTGATCAGGCTACTGATGATAGCAGCGCCAATGAGCGAAAGCAGCAGGGCGACGCCGCCCCAGCCGAGCCACTGGACGCGCTGGACGGCGTCTATGCGGCCGCGATCAAAGGCGATCCAGTAGGCGTCATCATCGATCGTAAAGCTCACCCAGAGTCCGGCCTGGCCGTTACGCTCGAGTGAGATGCGCGTCGATTCGCCCAACTGGCGCCTGACATAGTCGGCGATACCGTTCAGCAGAGGCTGGTCCGGCAGCGGAGCAGTCTGGTCGTCGGGCTCGAGCGAATAGATGCGCACACCCTCGTGCTGCTTGAGGTCGATCAGCAGATCGCGCCGCTTTTCGGGGTCCGAATTGATCAGCGCCGCGCGTGTGAGTTCGACCACCGAGACGATCAACTGGCCGGTCTGCTGGGCGCGCGGTCCGCGTTCGAGCACACGAACGCTCTGGTACCAGACTAGCAGGCTCGCGGTTATAAGCGCCGCGATCAGGAAGAAGGTTCGCCAGAAGATACCGCCCGGACCGCGCGAACGACGCGCGGCCAGTTCAGGATCCTGAGGATTCTTGCGTGGTGCCTCTCTTGGCATCGTCGCCCGGCCTGTCGTCCGGTATGAAGACATAACCCAGACCCCAGACGGTCTGGATGTAGCGCGGATTGGAAGGATCGGGCTCGATCATCTTGCGCAATCTGGAGATCTGAACGTCGAGGCTGCGGTCGAACACCTCGTATTCGCGGCCACGCGCCAGCTCCATGAGTTTCTCGCGCGACAGCGGCTGACGCGGATGTCGCGCAAAAGTCTTGAGAACCGCAAATTCGCCGGTGGTGAGCGACTTCACTTCACCGTCGTGCTCGAGCGTGCGCGTCTTCAGATTGAGGACATAAGGACCAAAGCTGAACGAGTCCAGATCGCCCGCCGGGGCGCCTGGCGCTTCCGGTGTCCCGCGGCGCCGCATCACCGCGTTGATGCGCGCGAGCAATTCGCGCGGATTGAAGGGCTTGGGCAAATAGTCATCGGCGCCCATCTCAAGACCGATGATGCGATCAACCTCTTCGCCTTTGGCGGTCAGCATGATAATCGGGGTGTTGTCACCGGCACCGCGCAGTCGGCGACAGATGGTCAGGCCGTCTTCACCAGGTAGCATCAGGTCGAGCACCAGCAAATCGAATCGCTCGCGTGTCCAGAGCTTGTTCATGGTGGCGCCGTTCTCGGCAACCAGGACGGTAAAGCCCTGTTCGTCCAGGTAGCGACGCAGCAATTCGCGCAAGCGCTGGTCGTCATCTACGACTAGAATTCTGAGGGCGGGTGATTGGGTCATGGCGGGATGTTACCGTGCGTTGCTCCGTGCAGTCACGCGCGGCCACTCGCAAGGCTGTAGCGCGGAAACATGTTGTTACAAATGACTATTCTTTGCAACCCCCGTCTTCCTGCGCGCCACCTACCATACGAGCCATGGAGATTGAGTGATGTTTAACGCGCACTCTTTCGGGCGAGAGCATGATATGGCACTGCTACGATTTCTACTGCTTATTACCGTCGCGACGCTGCTACTCATAGCAGGCGTCGAGTCGGTGCAGGCGCGCGAGCCCGAGGCGCGCCCCGGCCGCGCACGGCTGTTGCCAAGGCCTAATGCGAATCGTCCCCCGCCTGCACTGGGCAATCCGGCCAATCAAGCCGGAGCACATGGCGCGGAGAATGCGGCGCAGGCTCGCGAACAGCATCCCGCGCAAATGCCGGCTCATGAAGCCGATGGCGCCGCAGCGCGTGAGCCCTTGAATCCGGTACGACCCGGCAATGGCCGCCTGACACCGGACGAACGACGTGCCTTGCGCAAGCAGATCGATGAGGCAGGGCGCGATGTCTATCGACCGCAACGACCCTAGCGGTCGCGGCGCGCGCCAGCGCATGCATTAGAATCGGGACTCCATGCCGAGTCCTAGCGAAACGACCCTCGTGTCCCTCGAATGTTCCAGCGAGTACTGCTCGGTGGCGCTGCTGCATCGCACGGCGCTATTCGAGGCCGAGATTCACGCCGGACAGACTCACGCGGCCCATCTTCTGGGCCTCGTAGCGCAATTGCTGGCGGGCGCCGGTATCTCGCTGAGCGATTGCGATGTGATCGCTTTTGGTGCCGGACCGGGATCATTCACCGGCTTGCGCGTGGCCTGCGCGGTGGCCCAGGGACTGGCTTTGGGTGCCGGAATTGGCGTCGTCCCGGTTTCGACACTCACAGCGATGGCTGAGCAGGCCTGCTTTGGTGAACCGGTTCACGAGGATGGTGAGAAGGTGCTGTGCGTGCAGGATGCGCGCATGGGCGAGTTCTACTGGAGTGTCATTGAGGTCGGCACCCTGGGATTTAGGGAAGGCATTGCGCCGCGCCTGGACAGGGCGGTCGATCTACTGGCCGCGCTGCCACAAGTCTGCGAGCGCGGTTGCGGAAACGGCTTTGCGGTTTGCGCTGAACTGCGTGGCGCGGCACGATCGCTCAGCGCCGTGGATCATCCCCACGCTGCGTCGATCGCGCGCCTGGCTGCGGCGCAACTGATGACTGCCGCGCCACTTGCGCCTGACGCCGCGCGACCACTCTATGTGCGCGATCGGGTTGCCCTGATTACCATCGAGCGCGAGCAAGCGCGCGGGGCGCTGTCTTGAGTGCGGTGAGAAGCGATGACCAGGATGCGCTCGCGCGCAGCGCGCGACTTGAGCCGATGTTGCGCAGCGATCTGGACGAAGTAATCGTGATCGAGAACGACGTCTACGAAGCGCCCTGGACGCGCGGCAACTTCGAGGACTCGCTGGCGGCCGGCTACAGCGCCTGGGTGGCGCGACCGGCTGCGACAACTCGCGGCGGAGCTGTGCAGGTCATAGGATATTTTGTTGAAATGCCTGCCGTCGATGAAGCCCACCTGCTCAATCTGACCGTAGCGCGCGCGTTTCATCGCCAGGGGCTTGGCTTGCGCCTGCTGCGCCATGCCACGATGTTGGCGCGCGACCATCGGGCACGCAGCCTGATTCTTGAAGTGCGACCATCGAACCGCGCTGCCATCGTGCTCTACGAGCGCTATGGTTTTCTGAACATCGGCCTGCGCCGCGGCTACTATCCGGCCAGCCTCGTGCCGCCTTTCGCGCGCGAAGACGCGCTGGTGATGCGTTATGTGCTCTGACTACCCCTGCGATACGGGATCCTGTCCATGAATTCACCAGGCCTCTGGCAGGAGCGCGCCCTCGAGGAAATGGGACTCGCGCCTCTTTGGGTCCGACGCGAGGCAGCCGTGGCAGCGACGACGCCTACCGTGCAGTCGGGCGAGCTCTGGGAGGCGCTTCAGAACGAAGTCCGGCAATGTCGCGCCTGCGGCCTGTGTGAATCCCGCACACAGACGGTGTTCGGCGTGGGCGCGCGCAACCCCGATTGGTTATTTGTTGGCGAGGCGCCGGGTGCCGAGGAAGACGCGCGCGGCGAGCCCTTTGTCGGACAGGCCGGCAAGCTGCTCGACAACATGCTTGCTTCCATCGGTCTCGCGCGTGGCCAGACCGTTTACATTGCCAACGTCCTCAAGTGCCGACCGCCTGGCAATCGCAATCCCAGCAGCGAAGAGGTCGCCCAATGCCGCAATTACCTGATGCGCCAGATCGAACTGCTCGAGCCGCGCATGATCGTTGCCCTGGGGCGGTTTGCCGCGCAGACACTGACCGACAGCGACAGCAGCGTGGGTAAGCTGCGCGGCCGTGTCCACCGACTCGAGCATGGCGCGCGCAACTATCCGCTGATCGTCACCTTTCACCCTTCGTATCTGTTACGCACTCCCGAAGACAAGCGTCTGGCGTGGCAGGACCTGTGCCTGGCCCGCCTGACCTACGCGGCGCTCTAGGAGCGTGCCCTAGAGGATTGGGTGGCGCGTCTCGCGGATCAGGGTTTCATCGTCGACGGTGCGCGCATTCACGACGTGACGACGCATCACGAGCAGCATTGCCACCGCGACGAAACTGCCCAATAGGACGATCACGGTGCGAATGTCGAAGTGATAGCGGACCAGAAGTGCATAGATGCACATGAAGGTCAGTACGCCGAGATTTTCGTTGAAGTTCTGAACGGCGATTGAATGCCCGGCACTCATCAGGATATAGCCGCGGTGCTGCAACAGCGCGTTCATGGGCACGACGAAAAATCCTGCCATTGCGCCAATCACCATCAAGAGCAGCGATATCCCGACTACGTACAGAGGCACATGCAGTCCGAACAGGGCGATGTCGACACTCGGGAAGAGATCGCGGCGCACGAAGGCGAGGCCAACCACCGCAACACCCATGGCCACGCCAAATGGCAAGACCTTGATGGTGCCGCGCAAGCTCACGCGCAGGGCGGCAATCAAGGCGCCAATAGCTACGCCAATGGCGACCACTGCCTGCAGGATTGCGCCATTGCTCAAGTGCAGCTCGAACGACTGCTCGGCCCAGCGCAGCACGATGAACTGCAAGGCCGCTCCCGCACCCCAGAATAGCGTCGTGACGGCCAGCGAAATCTGACCGAGCTGGTCGTTCCACAGCGTCGTGAAGCAACGCGCGAAATCAAGGATCAGGCGCGCCGGGTTGCGCTCCTGATGGGGATAGCGCGCGCCGGTATCGGGGATGCGCAGATTGATGAGTGCCGCGAGAATATAGATCACGATGACGACCGCGACCGAGGCGATGGCCGGACTCGCGAGGACGATCCGTGCCAGCGGATGCTCGACGTGGATGAGCCATCCTGAGACATCGGCGCGAATCAGCATGCCGCCGAGCACGGTTCCAAGAATGATCGAGGCGACCGTCAGCCCTTCGATCCAGCCATTGGCCGCGACGAGATCATCGGGTGGCAGCAGTTCGGTGAGGATTCCATATTTCGCGGGGGAATACGCGGCAGCGCCAAAACCGACCACGGCGTAGGCCAGTAAGGGATGGGCACCAAGGAACATCAGCAGGCAGCCGACGATCTTGATCGAGTTGGTCAGGAACATCACCCGACCCTTGGGCAGCGCATCCGCAAAGGCACCTACGAAGGCGGCAAACAGCACGTAGGAAAGCACGAAAAACAGCTTGAGCAGCGGCGTCATCCAGTCTGCCGCGCGCGCCTCGTCGAGCAGTGCAATGGCGGCAAACAGCAGGGCGTTGTCTGCCAGCGACGAAAAAAACTGCGCCGCCATGATCGGGTAAAAGCCGCGTTTCATCCTGTCCTTCTAGTTCACCGCACCGCCGCGCGACCTGTTGGCCGGCACGGGACTCGTGTCCGCAGGCATCGCAGGGCACGCTTGTTCAGGTCGGTAATATAAGGCGCAAGAATACCCGTTGAAGTCGCTCAGCGGTTCCAGTGCGCGGTGAATGATCGTTCACTGCTGCCAAATTCCCCGAAGTTCGCTGGACGCACACGCACGTGTCGATATTCGTGATCACGTTCCGACCTGCACTCAGGCAAGTGCTGCCGCGCCGACACCAGCGCCCTCGGGCCAGCCATCGCGCGCTACCGAGCATTGAGGACGCATGCGTCATCGCGAGCTGCTGCGAGGCCGTACGCTATCATCTGCCTCTGCAGCGAGGCGTTGCCACCCGGCCAACGACGGTGCAGCACGTCTTACTCCATGCCCCGACCGATACACGCGAGCATTTCCCTTTCCGCGCTGCGCCACAATCTGGGTCGTGCGCGCGCCAGCGCGCCCGGCGCCCGGGTCTGGTCGATCATCAAGGCCAATGCCTATGGCCATGGCATCGAACGCGTGCTGCCGGCGCTGCAGACCAGCGACGGTATTGGCCTGCTCGACATCGAGGAAGCTGAGCGTGTTCGGACCGCCGGCTATGTTGGTCCGGTGCTGCTCCTGGAGGGCTTTTTCGAGGTGGCGGACCTCGCTCGCATCGAGCGCCTGCGTCTGACGAGCGTCGTGCATAGCATGGAGCAGATCGAGATGCTCGAGCGTGTCCGTCCAGGCGCGCCACTGGCCCTTTATCTCAAAGTCAATAGCGGCTTGAATCGCCTCGGACTCGCGCCAGAGGATGCACGCAGGGCCTATGAGCGCCTGCGCGCGCTGTCGCACGTGGGCACCATTACGCTCATGACGCACTTCGCCACGGCCGACGGACCGGCTGGAACCGATTGGCAGCGCGAGCGTTTTGAGGCGGCTATCACCGGACTGCCGGGCGCGCGCAGCCTGGCCAATTCGGCGGCGGTGCTGTCCCATCCTGCGAGCCACGGCGACTGGGTGCGCCCGGGGATCATGCTCTACGGTGCGTCACCTTTGGCCGAGCTGAGTGCCCGCGAGCTTGGGCTTATTCCTGTCATGAATCTGTCCTCGGAGCTGATAGCGGTGCGTGATCTAAAGCCCGGCGATTCGCTCGGTTATGGTGGGCGCTTTGTCGCGCCGCGGGCGATGCGCGTCGGAGTGGTAGCCTGTGGGTACGCGGATGGTTACCCGCGCATCGCTGCCGACGGCACTCCGGTTGTCGTTGATGAGCGACGCACGCGTCTGATCGGCCAGGTCTCGATGGACATGATTACCGTTGACCTTGATGAAATTCCGGCTGCAGCAGTCGGTTCAGCCGTGGAGTTGTGGGGCTCCCAGGTTTCCGTCGATGAAGTCGCGCGCGCGGCCGGTACCTCGGGCTACGAAATGCTGTGCGCACTGGCTGCGCGTGTCCCGGTTTCGGTCACCGACTGATGGCCAAGGCGCGCGCCGTATACGTCTGTACCGAGTGTGGTGGCCAGATGGCGAAGTGGCAGGGCCAATGTCCGCAGTGCCAGAGCTGGAATACGCTCGTCGAAGGCGTCGCCGAGAGCGCGACGGCCCAGCGCTTCTCGCCGCTCGCTGAAACCAGCGCCGTGCAGGCGCTGTCCGATATCGATGCGACCGAGGTGCCGCGATTTTCGAGCGGCCTTGCCGAGTTCGATCGTGTGCTCGGCGGCGGTCTTGTGGCTGGCGGCGTCGTCCTGATCGGCGGCGATCCGGGGATAGGCAAATCGACTCTGCTCTTGCAGGCCCTGGCTGCGATCGCGCCCACGCGACCGACGCTCTACGTGAGTGGCGAAGAATCGGGGGCGCAGATCGGCCTGCGCGCCCGGCGCCTGGGCCTTGAGGGCAACGCGCTGCGCGTGCTCGCCGAAATCCAGCTCGAACGTATCCAGAAAGTCCTGCAGAGCGAGCGTCCGCAGATTGTGGTGATCGATTCGATCCAGACGCTCTATTCGGACGCCCTGACTTCTGCACCCGGCTCGGTCGCGCAGGTGCGCGAGTGCGCCGCGAGCCTGACCCGCATGGCCAAGCAGAGCGGGATGACCGTTATCCTGGTTGGTCACGTCACCAAGGAGGGGGCGTTGGCCGGACCGCGGGTGCTCGAGCACATTGTGGACACCGTGCTCTATTTCGAGGGTGACACACATTCGTCATTTCGCCTGGTACGGGCAATCAAGAACCGCTTTGGGGCGATTAACGAGCTTGGTGTGTTCGCCATGACCGAACGCGGCCTCAAAGGCGTTACCAATCCTTCGGCGCTCTTCCTGTCAACGCATGCCGCACCGGTGTCCGGCTCGTGCGTGCTGGCGACCCAGGAAGGATCGCGGCCGCTACTGGTCGAAATCCAGGCCCTGGTTGATGCCGCCCAGGTTCCCAATCCGCGCCGCCTCTCGGTAGGCCTTGAGCAGAACCGGTTGGCCATGTTGCTGGCTGTCCTGCATCGGCATGCCGGTGTCGCCTGCTATGACCAGGATGTCTTCATCAATGCCGTTGGCGGGGTGAAGATTACGGAGCCGGCGGCAGACCTGGCGGTGCTGTGCGCGATCCATTCAAGCTTGACCGACCGCCCCCTGCCGCGCGGCCTGGTGGTATTCGGCGAAGTCGGCCTGGCCGGCGAGATCCGTCCCGCGCCGCGAGGTCAGGAACGTTTGCGCGAAGCCGCCAAGCTGGGCTTTTCGCTCGCGTTGATCCCGAAGTCAAACGCGCCGCGCCAGGCGATCGAGGGTTTGCGGGTGTGTGCAGTCGAGCGTATCGATGAGGCACTGACCAGCCTGCGCGAGTCTTTCTAGCGCTCGCGTTGCGCCAGTTGACTGGCCAGTTCCTGCGCGGCAGCTTCACCGCTGCGCACCGCGCCTTCAAGCGTGGCCGGATAGTCGCTCTGCGTGTAGTCCCCGGCAAGTGTGAGACCGTTCACGGTGGTGCGCACCTCGGGCCTTTGCAGTGCGGTCGTGCAGGCGAAGGTGGCGCGCTTTTCCGAGATGGCGCGCCATGACAAGGGCGCGCCGTCCACGCCCAGCTGGCGTTGCAACTGCAAGCCTACCGAGCGCGCCAGATCCTCGTGAGCCAGGTCCTGGTGTGGCCCCTGTGCGCTGATCACTACAGCCAGCAGTCCGGATGGCCCGCCGAGCTGGCCTTTATCGAAGAGCCACTGCCCATAATCACCTTGCCCGGTGTTTTCCTTGAGCGCTTGCATCGGCACGGCCAGTCGCGTGTGCTCGGGGTAGCGCAGATAGATCGTCGTGATGGGCTGCCAGGTCATCGCCTCGCACTGCGCTCGCAGACTCGCAAGTGCCTCCCATGGCTGGCCCTCAATCAGGGACGGGACGTGGTGTCCCGCGACGGCGAGTACCACACCGTCAAAAGTCTCCGCCGCCGCGCCGGCTATCGCGAGCTCAATCGTCTTGCCGCGCCGCGCAAGGCTCGTTACGCGCGCACCGGTACGGACGACGCCGCCTCGCGCCTCGATATGAGCCGCCGCAGGGATGGGTAGCAGTTGGTCGAGCGGGGCGATCGGCAGTAACAGATCGGAGGCGCTGCGCGAGGCGCCGAGGCTGTCGCGCAAGACGTTCAGAAATACCTGTGCCGAGGCGATCGTAAAGGGCGTATTGAGGGCCGCGACGCACAGCGGTGCCCAGAGTTCGTCAATCGCCTGCTGGGGCTGGTGTGCCTGGACAAGCCAGTCCTGCACGGTCAGATCGTGTGTCAGACGCCAGCCGGTGAGCCGCGCTCGACCGAGCAAGTACGCGATGCGCACGCGGGCATGGACCGACAGGCCGCGAGCGCGCGCCAGCGCTAGCGCAAGGTGCCACGGTGCCCCCAGGTTTGCGGCGACGAGGCGCAGTCCGCTCGTGGATTCAAGGTGCAGGGGTGTGCGCAGGAGCACTTTGCCAGTATCGATTCCAAGCGTGGCCATGAGCGCCAGGGTGCTGCTATAGGCACCGATCAAAATGTGCTGACCGTTATCGAGCGCCAACGGGGTGTCGCCTCCAACATCCCACTCGACCCGCCGTGCCCGCCCGCCGAGCTGGCGCGCGCTCTCGAAGATCACCGGCTGATGACGCAGGCGCAGCAGCGCGACTGCGGCTGAGAGGCCGGCCCAGCCGGCGCCGATCACGGCAACGCGCGCCTTACTCACCGTGCTCTCCAAAGGCCGACCCAGACGAGCCAGGCGATGAGAAATTTGCGTAGCGGCGTCAGATCCACCCGCTCTTCGAGCAGCGATGACCCGTTGCGGTCAATCTCGTCGAGTAGGCGCATCTGGATGGCCGCCAGAATGATCAGGGGACGCAAGCGCCGCCGCGAATCAGGCGCGAGTCCCGAAAGCGCGTCATGCAGCTGGCTGCGCACGCGCTTGCATAAGGCCGCGCTGAGCGTTGCGAACGCGGGCCCGGACTTTGCCTGCACGATGGCGCTGGCGGTGACCCCATGCTCCTGCAGCAAATCGATCGGGACATAGACGCGGCCGCGCCGCGCATCAGCGCCGATGTTCAGAAAGATCTGCGACAGGCGCAGCGCGCCGCCGAGTTCGCACGCCGCATCCAGAGCGGCGGCCGATTCGATCCCGAGGCGCTCTCCACACAGACGGGCGAGGCTGCCGGCGCCACTGCGGCAATAGGCCTCAAGGCCGGCAAAGTCGAGGTGTCGAGTCTGAGTAAGGTCGATCAGTGTGGCATCGAAGAGCGGTGCGATTTGCCCTTCTCGAGGGGGACACAGTGCCAGGGCCTGGCAGACGGGATGGCTTACTTCGGGGGTCCCCAGGTGCGCCAGCTCAGTTTGCCACCAGGCCAGCTTTGCCTGGGCGACCGACGGATCGCTGACTCCGATGACTATCGCCTGCAGCTCGTGGCCAAGTGCCAATAGAGGAAGCAGCAGCGCCTGATCGCCGGCGCTAAGAAATACCAGCGCGTAGTGCAGGCTCGAGCCCGGTACATCGACCAGCTGGCGGCAATACTCGAGCGGTGTCACGGACGCATCCAGATGCCACGCCAGGCGAGCAGGGGCCAGTCCCGGGAATTGAGTATCGGACGACGCCCGAAAACATCGTAACCCACGGCTTCAATCTTCTCGGCGATGCGCAAGCCGCCCTGTACGACCAGGCGCAATTCGAGGCCGATCCGTCCGCGCAATTGGCGAACCAGCGGCGCGCCCGCGTGCATCATCTGGCGCGCGCGCTCGAGCTCGAAGTGCAAAAGCTCGGCAAAGGCCCGGCTGTTCGCGGCGCCGCGCAATTGATCCACCGACAGACCGAAGCGTGCCAGGTCCTCGGCGGGCAGATAGACCCGATCTTTCTCGAGGTCGATCGCGACGTCCTGCCAGAAATTGATCAGTTGCAGAGAACTGCAGATGTGGTCCGCCATCTGGCAGTTGGCGGGAGTGTTTGCCCGATAGAGTCCGAGCATCAGACGGCCTACCGGATTGGCGGAGCGTCGAGAGTAGTCAAGGACTTCGGCGAAGTCGCGATAGCGACTCTGAGTCACGTCCTGGGAGAAGGCCGAAAGCAGGTCCAGGAAGAGATCGATATCAAGTTCGAATTCGCGGATCACCCGGCCCAGATCGACGAACAGCTTTTCCTGGACGCCGGATTCGGGGGCCTGCCCGTCCCGCAGACGCAGCAGCTGACCGCGATAGGCGTCCAGGGCGGCCAGGCGCTCGGCCGGTTTGGCGTTTCCCTCGTCGGCAAAATCGTCGGCGCTACGGGCGAAGCGGTAGATCATGGTCACCGGCCCGCGCAGGTGACGCGGCAGCAGGACCGAGGCGACCGGAAAATTCTCGTAATGATCGATGGGCATGGCGTGTGATTCTCGGCGCCATTGTATGCGAGTCATCGTGTAGTGACGTCCATCCGGCGTGGCCCGGACGGCGCGCGGGCCGGCGACGCTCTTCGCGTATAATTGGTGCCGTGGCGAAAGGGCGGCCTGGGTCGCCTTTTTCGTTGTCGCGGTTAAGGCCGCGGCCAACGGGCGAGGGTGGCGAAATTGGTAGACGCACCAGGTTTAGGTCCTGACGCCAGAAATGGTGTGGGGGTTCGAGTCCCCCCTCTCGCACCAGAACAAAAGAGCGCCTGCTGAGAGTCTCGCGGACGGGCCGAGCGCGGTGCTGGCACCGCAAAAACCGAATCTGACCGGAATGAAGCTATGCAAGTCGAACAACTAGGAAAACTCGAACGTCGTGTCTCTCTCTCGCTGCCGGTGACGAGCATCGAGAAGGAAGTCGAGTCGCGTCTCAAGCGCCTCTCGCGCACGGTACGCATGGCTGGATTCCGGCCGGGCAAGGTGCCGATGAAAATGGTCGCCCAGCAATACGGCTATCAGGTTCAAAACGAGGTACTCAACGAGCAGATCGGCGACGCCTTCAGACGCGCAGTCGAAGAGAATCAGCTGCGCGTTGCCGGCGCCCCCAATATCGAGCCCAGGTCGGGCGAGGGTGTGCCCGAGGGAGTCGTAGCGTTCGATGCGACCTTCGAGGTCTATCCGGAGGTGCCGGTGGGTGATCTCGGTGCGATCGAGATCGAGAAGGCATCGACCGCGATTGGCGAGGCGGAAATCGACAAGACTGTCACGATCCTGCGCAATCAGCGGGTGCACTTCCATCCCAAGGGCGTCGACGGCGAACACGGTGCTGGCGGCGAGGCCAAGGCCGCCGCCGGGGATCGCATCACGGTCGATTTCACAGGCACCATCGACGGGGTTGCCTTCGAAGGCGGGACTGCCACCGATTTCACGTTTGTTCTCGGCGAGGGGCGCATGTTGCCTGAATTCGAGGCCGCTGCGACGGGCCTTGGGCCCGGAGAGTCGAAGACCTTTGCGCTGACTTTTCCGGCGGACTACCAGGGCAAGGACGTGGCCGGAAAGACGGCGCAGTTCGAGTTGACCGTCAAGCGTCTTGAGTGGGCCCATCTACCCGAGGTTGATGAGCACTTTGCGCGCATGCTCGGTATCGAGGATGGCGACCTCGCCAGAATGCGTTCCGACATCCGCAGCAACCTCGAGCGCGAAGTCAAGAATCGCCTACATGCGCGCACCCGCGACGCCGTACTGAACGCGCTGGTGGCCACGATATCGGATCTGGACGTTCCCAAGGCGCTGGTTGACGCTGAGGTGCAGCGCCAGATCGAAGCAGCGCGCGCCGACCTGCGTGGACGCGGCATGACCGTTCCCGAAGGCATGCAGTTCCCGGCCGAACTGTTCCAGGCCGAGGCCGCACGACGCGTGCGCGTGCGCCTGATAGTCGCCGAACTGGTCAAGCGCGAGGGCCTGACGGCCACGCCCGAGCAGGTCAAGGCGCATGTCGAGGATCTCTCGCAATCCTACGAGAATCCTGCCGAGGTGGTGCGCTGGTACTATGCAGAGCGCGACCGGCTGTCTGAGGTCGAGGCACTTGTTTTGGAAGAAAACGTCATCAACTACGTGGCGGGCAAGGCGAAGGTCAAGGCGACCGAGATTGCTTTTGATGAGTTGATGGGGCAGTCGGCGCGCTAGGCGTCGCGACAACCGGGTCACAAGGCGATACATGGACTATACGAACGGCGGAAAACCTCAGAACCGCGGTGCACTCGATCCCCAGGGGCTGGGGATGGTACCGATGGTTATCGAGCAGTCCGGCCGCGGCGAGCGCGCTTATGACATCTACTCCCGGCTGTTGAAGGAGCGGGTGATTTTTCTGGTCGGCGAAGTGACCGAACAGACAGCGAACCTGATCGTCGCGCAGCTGTTATTCCTGGAGTCGGAGAACCCCGACAAGGACATCTCGCTTTACATCAATTCACCGGGTGGGTCGGTTTACGCCGGCATGGCGATTTACGACACGATGCAATTCATCAAGCCCGACGTCTCTACGCTTTGTACGGGGATGGCTGCGAGCATGGGCGCTTTCCTGCTGGCGGCGGGCGCCAAGGGCAAGCGCTTTGCCCTGCCCAACTCACGCATCATGATCCATCAGCCGTCGGGTGGATCACGCGGCCAGGCTTCCGACATCGAGATTCAGGCCAAGGAAATCCTCTACCTGCGCGAGTCGCTCAACAAGATCCTGGCCGAACGCTGTGGCCAGCCGATCGAGCACATCGCGCGCGATACGGATCGCGACAATTTCATGTCGGCAGACCAGGCCCGCGAGTACGGCATCGTCGACAAGGTGCTGGTCAGCCGCGTCAGTGCGTGAGCAGGCGTTGCGTGGCTTCCACACCCGACGCCTCTCGGACCGGGCGTAGGCGAGCACTCGTCGGCCAAAGCAGGTATATTTAACCGTGCAGACCTTACGGTCGAATTAGGGGCGCCCAGGGCATGTCGGAGAAGAAGGGGTCGAGCAGCGAGAAGCTGCTGTACTGCTCGTTCTGCGGAAAGAGCCAGCACGAGGTCAAGAAGCTCATCGCGGGTCCGTCCGTTTTCATATGCGACGAGTGCATCGACCTTTGCAACGACATCATCCGCGATGAGGCGGCACAAACCGAGGCAACCACCGGGGTGGCCAAATCGGATTTGCCGACTCCGCTGGAGATTTGCGACATCCTGGATCAGTACGTTATCGGCCAGGAGACTGCCAAGCGCATCCTGTCGGTGGCGGTCTACAACCACTACAAGCGCCTTAAGCACCTGTCCCGCAAGGACGAGGTCGAACTGGCCAAGAGCAATATTCTTCTCGTAGGACCCACCGGCTCCGGCAAGACCCTGCTCGCGCAAACCCTGGCGCGGCTACTCAATGTGCCCTTCGTGATTGCCGACGCGACCACGCTCACCGAGGCAGGTTACGTCGGTGAAGATGTCGAGAACATCATCCAGAAGCTTCTGCAGAACTGCAATTACGAAGTTGAGAAGGCGCAAAAGGGTATCGTCTACATCGACGAGATCGACAAGATCTCGCGTAAATCCGACAACCCCTCGATCACGCGTGATGTCAGCGGCGAAGGCGTGCAGCAGGCACTGCTCAAGCTCGTCGAAGGCACCATGGCTTCGGTGCCGCCGCAGGGCGGGCGCAAGCACCCAAACCAGGATTTCGTGCAGATCGATACGACCAACATCCTTTTCATTTGCGGTGGCGCGTTTGACGGGCTCGAAAAGGTCATTCGCAATCGGTCCGAAAAGAGTGGCATCGGCTTCGGTGCAGAGGTTAAGAGTCAGAATGACCGCGCCGTTGGCGATGTATTGCGCGAAGTCGAACCCGAGGATCTCATCAAGTTCGGCCTGATACCGGAACTCGTCGGTCGACTGCCGGTGGTCGCGACCTTGAATGAACTGGACGAAGACGCTCTCATCGAGATTCTGGTCGAGCCCAAGAATGCGCTCGTCAAGCAATACCAGAAACTGCTCGCCATGGAAGGCGTGGAACTGGAAATCCGCCCGGGCGCGCTGCAGGCGATCGCTCGCAAGGCCTTAAAGCGCAAGACCGGTGCACGCGGTTTGCGGTCGATGCTGGAACATGCGCTTCTGGACGTGATGTTCGAATTGCCAAGTCAGAAGGGCGTTGCTAAAGTGGTGATCGATGAGAACCAGATCATGGGCGATGCCAAACCAATCCTGATTTACGGCGAACAACCCAAGGTTGCGGGCTCGAATTAGGTCATGTCCCTGGAGGCGCCGCGGATGCTAGGGGTTCCGGCGAGTAGGTAAACTATCCATCCCGGCTTCAATCGCAAAGCCGTTCATGCCTGGTGCGTGAGCGGCCGTTTTTTTTGATGGGCCTGACTGGCAGTAGTTGTATTTGGGCACTTGTACGCAATATGCCTAAAAATGCAGTCTGAAACGATAGGAATTAAACATGTCAGCTAGCTCAATCTTGCCAAGCGAGCGCGTCCAGCTCCCCTTGCTTCCCCTGCGGGACGTCGTCGTATTCCCGCATATGGTGATTCCATTATTCGTCGGGAGGCCCAAGTCGATCCGGGCGCTTGAGACGGCCATGGAAGCCGGCAAGAGCATCATGCTGGTCGCCCAGCGCAGCGCTTCGAAGGACGAACCTGCGGCCGACGATATCTACGAGATCGGCTGCGTCTCGAATATTCTGCAAATGCTAAAGCTGCCCGACGGTACCGTAAAAGTACTTGTCGAGGGAGCGCAACGCGCGCACATCCATCGCATTGAGGAGCTCGATTCGCATTTCGTGTGCGAGCTGACTCCTGTGACTCCCGACACCGAACATAGCGCCGAGCTCGAAGCGATGCGCCGCGCGATCGTGCAGCAGTTCGACCAGTACGTGAAGCTCAACAAGAAGATCCCACCCGAGATTCTCACGTCGCTCTCGGGCATTGATGAGGCCGGACGTCTGGCCGACACCATCGCTGCGCACCTGCCCCTAAAGCTCGAACAGAAACAGGCGGTCCTCGAGATGTTCAAGGTGTCCGAGAGACTCGAGCACCTGTTGACCCAGCTCGAGATGGAGCTCGATATCCTGCAAGTCGAAAAACGCATCCGCGGGCGCGTCAAGCGCCAGATGGAGAAGAGCCAGCGCGAGTACTACCTCAACGAGCAGGTCAAGGCGATCCAGAAGGAGCTCGGGGAAGGCGAAGACGGCGCGGACATCGATGATCTCGAAAAGCGCATCAAGGCAGCGCGTATGCCCAAGGAAGCACGCGTGAAGGCCGAGACCGAGTTGAAGAAGCTCCGCCTGATGTCACCCATGTCTGCCGAGGCGACTGTGGTGCGCAATTATCTTGATGTGCTGGTGAACCTGCCTTGGAAGAAGAAAAGCAAGGTTGCCCACGACCTGAGCTTTGCGGAACGCATTCTCGAGGAAGACCATTTCGGCCTCGAAAAAGTCAAGGAACGCATCCTTGAGTATCTAGCCGTGCAGCAGCGGGTCGATAAGGTCAAGGCACCGATCCTGTGCCTGGTTGGTCCGCCAGGAGTCGGTAAGACGTCGCTTGGCCAGTCGATCGCGCGGGCGACTAACCGCAAATTTGTACGCATGGCCTTGGGCGGCGTGCGCGACGAGGCCGAGATTCGCGGTCATCGCCGTACCTACATCGGTTCCATGCCCGGTAAGATCCTGCAAAGCCTCTCCAAGATCGGCGTGCGCAATCCACTGTTCCTGCTCGACGAAGTCGACAAGATGGGGATGGATTTCCGCGGCGATCCGGCGTCAGCGCTGCTTGAAGTCCTCGACCCCGAGCAGAATCACACCTTCCAGGACCATTACGTCGAAGTCGATTTCGACCTTTCTGACGTGATGTTCGTGGCGACCTCGAACTCCTTCAATATCCCGCCGGCACTCCTCGACCGGATGGAAATTATTCGTCTGTCCGGGTATACCGAAGATGAGAAGTTGTCGATTGCGCAGCGCTATCTGGTACCCAAGCAGACCAAGAACAATGGTGTGCGGCCCGAAGAAATGTCGATAGCCGAGAGCGCCATTCGCGACATCATTCGCTACTACTCGCGCGAGGCAGGTGTGCGGGCGCTCGAGCGCGAGATCTCGAAAATCTGCCGCAAGGTAGTCAAGTTGCTGCTGCTCAAGAAACAGGGCGCGAGCAAGGTTCAGGTTACCTCGCGCAACCTCGACAAGTTCCTGGGCGTGCGCCGGTTCAATTTCGGCATGGCCGAAAAGGACAACCAGGTTGGCCAGGTCAACGGGCTCGCCTGGACCGAAGTGGGCGGTGATCTGCTGACCATTGAAGTCGCTACCATGCCCGGCAAGGGCAATACGCAACGTACCGGTTCGCTCGGCGACGTGATGAAGGAATCCGTCGAAGCGGCACGCTCGGTGGTGCGCGCGCGATCGCGGCGTCTTGGAATCACCGATGAAGCGTGGGAGAAAAAGGATATCCACGTGCATGCCCCGGAGGGCGCGACCCCCAAGGACGGACCTTCGGCCGGCATTGCCATCGCAACGGCGATCGTGTCTGCCTTCACCGGAATTCCGGTGCGTGCCGATGTCGCGATGACGGGTGAAATCACGCTGCGCGGCGAGGTGTTGCCCATTGGTGGTTTGAAGGAAAAACTGCTCGCAGCGCATCGGGGTGGTATCAAGACCGTGCTGATTCCCGAAGAGAACGTCAAGGATCTCGCGGAAATTCCCGACAACGTCAAGAATCGCCTGGAAATAATCCCCGTCAAGTGGATCGAACGCGTCCTCGACATCGCTCTGCAGTCGTCGCCTATTGCGCTCATAGATGAAGAACCGGCAACCAGCAAGCCGGCAGAAGCGACGCTGGCAACTCCCGAGCCCAAACCCGAGGGCGAGGTAGTCAAGCACTAAATCCCGAGTCTGTACGCGTGGCCCCGGCCACGCGTACTCGCGACTCGCGTTGTGCAGAATTAGCGCGCCATGAGCTTCAGATGCAGGCCGCGCGCATAAGTGCCGACCAATGGCTGCGTGCTAAGTTGTGTGCGGCAAATCACATTGTTATCACGATGCAGCAGAGAAATGGCGCTTGACATCGCCCTTGGCGCATTGCTCTAATAAACATCTGCGCAACAGTTCGACGCCACGCCACCGAAACGGCGACCATTCACTGATGCGCGCATGATGTCAATAATTTCTAGGGGGATCCACGTGAATAAAACAGAACTGATCGACCACATCGCCAAGTCCGCTGATATCTCCAAGGCGGCCGCAGGGCGCGCGCTGGACTCGGTTGTGGTTGCAGTCAAGACAACCCTCAAGAAGGGTGGCACGGTAACCTTGGTTGGCTTCGGAACCTTCTCGGTAGGTAAGCGTGCAGCACGGACCGGACGCAATCCGCGTACCGGCGCCGCAATCAAGATCAAGGCAGCCAAGGTCCCCAAGTTCAAGGCAGGCAAGGCCCTCAAGGACGCGGTCAACTGATTGGTGCGCGCCTCGCAATTGACTGAATCAATCGCAAGTCACTTCCCCCATCCCGAGTGCTAAGGCAGCATTGAGGAGTCGGGGCGCGCTGACAGCTCCCAGTACGCAGCACTGCTCGCGCTCCCTGTGGGCAGACTAAACCGGCCCGAATTTCTGTTCGGACCGGTTTTTTGTTGGCCCGGCGCGCAAGCCTCCCGAACGGACCCGGCTCGCCAACGGCAAGCTCAGCCAGGTGTGGCACGCGGCCCGCGGATGCTGTAGAATCCCGGCGCGCTATCAAGTACCATGCGGCGCAATTACTGAGAGATCCAAGCACGCAGCAGTTCTCGCGAGGGGTGCTTAGCTCAGTTGGTAGAGC
>CAJCHO010000118.1 GCA_903970145.1 Mycobacteriaceae bacterium
CTATCAAAAAATCTTGCTTGGAGCCGATAATGGGCGATAGAGGCGAAAGACTCCTCTCGATCATGTCGAGGGCTTCACCACCATCAGATAAAAAACGACGAGCACTCCGAAGAACGCAGGCCACCCCAGATAAAACCACCAGCGATAATATCGGGAGTACACGGCAGGCAACGCGGTTCCATCCAGCATCGCGCGCGCCGCCAGATTTCGCATCCGGACCTGTAGCCACACCACTGGCAGCCAACAACACCCGATCAATACGTACAGCGCGATCGACCATCTCAACCACGGCAGGGAAAACGGATATCCGGCGAGTCGCACCATGGCCAAGCCGGTGACCGGCTGCAATACAACGGCGCTCGCGGTGAAGATTGTATCTGCGATTACGACCTCTCGTCCAACCGCTGCAATGACCCGGATATCTCCCGTCCTCTGCGCCCGGACGAAAAAGAAGGCGATGCCGGCACCCATTCCGAACAATACGGTAGAGGAGACAACGTGTGCCCATTTGAGCCAAAGATAGATTTCGCTCATGCCGCCACTTCTTCCATTCGGGTCGTGATCTTCCAACGAGCAAACTCGGGGGCGAATTCCGCAAGGGTCAAAAATCCCATGCACGGAAACGCGCCCGATTGGAAGACTTCGCCTCGAGCCAAGCGACGCGCGAGAAGGATCGCCGCCACGCAAGGAATTTCAGGACCGTCCACGGCTGATGCGGTGAGTTGCCAAGTACGCCGCATGCGGCCACCGCCATCGCTCCGATCCCCTACGACACTGACTCGCATTCCGCCCTTCTCACCCGCAGCCGCATCGAACATCCCCGCAAGTCGGTTCAGACTCACGGCCCAGCGAGCCACGGGAAGCGGCAAGCCGATCCGTCGCAGCGCGGCGAGACCCCAAAGGGTCAGATGCTGTGCCCCGAACTCCAACGCAGCATAGAAGCTTACCGTTTGAACGTCGGCATATCGCGCGGGAAACAATTCGAGATCGGGGACGTCGCATGCGGCAGCCAGCCGGCGACCGATATCGAGTCGCGTCTTTTGCAATTCCATCCATCCCCATGCCCGCCTCCACTGGCCCTTCCGCCAAACCTGAAAGGGGCGACCCAAATAGCTAAACACTGCCTCGAGGGTTGCCTTCCCGCGAGGCGCACGCTGCCCGGGTGCAATGATGACTTCAATGGATTCGAGGGAAGAGAGCCCTAGTCGCAATTCCTCGATCACCGCCGATGAAAGTGCGGGTAACGTACTCGCTCCGGAGATCGCTACCCGCCCTGCTCTGACTGCCTGGTCTTTTACCCGCGCAGCAAACTCGACGATGAACTGTCGCCCATCCGCCAAGTCCAGATAGTGCGCCCCGGCTGCAAGTGCCGCATTTGCGACACGATAGTCCTGTCCCTGAAATGGGCCCACACAATGAATTACAAGCTCCGGCGACCATGCCCGCAATTGCTGCGTAAAGTCTGGCGCACCAATATCGACCACAGCGCACGGCGCGTCTTCAGCGCCTGGCACCAAAATTGAGCGACGTCCTGCGACTAGCAGGTCGATAGTAGGATCACCGCGTAACGCCCGTACGATGCGTGCGCCAAAATTCCCAGCGCCACCCAACACGATTATGCGCATCCTAAACTTCTCACCTTCCCCATCTTGGCGATCACAGGACCTTCCACCACGGCGCGGCCAGCACATCCGGCGCCAGCCATTCAAGCGTGCTACCTGTATGCAGCAGCAGCCCGGCGCGCGCCTTCTTACCATACTCGGTGCGGAACGTACGCAGGTGCGTGGCATCCGCGAGCCGAGGGCGCGTCGTTGACTTCACTTCGATCGGCAGCAGCTTGCCCCCGGCCTCGATCACGAAATCCACTTCCTCACCGATGGAAGTGCGCCAGTAGCCAAGCTCTGCGCGCTCGACGCGCGCGTCCCGCCAGGCGAGCAGATCGTGCAGGACCAGATTCTCAAGATGCGCGCCGCCCGGGTCCTCGGCTTCGGCTAGGTGCATTGCTAGGCCAGTATCGCCCCAGTATATCTTCGGCGCCTTGATAAGACGCTTGGTGCGATTTACGGCATAGGCAGGCAAGCGCACCAAGAGGTACGAGGTTTCGAGCAGGTTGAGCCAGCGATGCACGGTGGGTTGCGGAAGCGCGACGTCGCGACCTAGCTCTGTCTGATTGACGAGCTGGCCCATGCGAAGGCACGCCGCCCGCATGAGACGACGGAAATCGGGCAGCGTGCCGATTGACGCCAGGTCCTGCAGATCGCGCTCGAGGTAGGTGCGCACATAGCCATCGAACCAGATACGTCGGTCCGCTGCGGTAGCGAGATCCAATGCCGGCGTTGGAAATCCGCCACGGCGGGCGAGCATGCGCCAGTCTTCGGCGCTATCCTTTTCACCGGCAAGCATTTCCCGCCATTCGGCCTCGGGCGTGTTGTGCAACTCATCCCAGAGGCCACATTGCCCGAGTCCGCGCTGTTCGCGCCGAGTCATCGGCCAGAGCGTGAGATAGCTCGCCCGACCAGCCAACGATTCTGAGACTTGCCGCATCAAGAGAAGATTCGCCGAGCCCGTGAGGAGGAAGCGCCCGGACTTCCGGTCGCGATCGATGGCGCGCTTGACTGCGCGGAGCAATTCTGGCGCACGTTGCACCTCGTCGAGTGTTACCGGACCGGGGCCGCCTACCAGCACTTCTGGATCGCGTTGAGCGGCGTCGAGCACGTCGAGATCGTCGAGCGTTGCATAGCGACGGGCGCCGGGGACCAGCTGTTCCGCCAGAGTACTCTTACCGGTCTGACGCGCACCGGTCACTACGACCGCCGGCATGACGCGCAGGCGTTCGGAAAGAGCAGTGCCGACCAGCCGAGGAAGGGTCTTCATATCGTGAATGATAGTCATTCACGACGAGAATAATCAAGTG
>CAJCHO010000119.1 GCA_903970145.1 Mycobacteriaceae bacterium
GCACCGCTGCCACAACCGGGGCGGGACTGGATGGCGGCGCAGCCTGCGCCAGGTTCGCGCTGGCAGGATAGCGACCGGCAAGGATGTCCCGTGGCAGCAGATGCTCGACCTCGATTTGGGTAGAGCCCTGACTGGCATAACCGAGCTTGTAGGCCGCGGCAAAAGACAAATCGATAATGCGACCCGAATGGAAGGGGCCGCGATCATTGATACGCACGATCACCGAGCGACCGTTGGCAAGATTGGTGACCTTGGCGTAGCTTGGAATCGGCAGCGTCGGATGCGCCGCTGTCATCGCATACATGTCATAGATCTCACCCGACGAGGTGCGCTGGCCGTTGAACTTGCGCCCGTACCAGGAAGCGATGCCGCGCTCGTCGTAGGGGCGATCGCTGGTGTCGGGCACGTACTCCTTGCCGAACACGGTGTAGGGACGGTTTGCGCCCGAGGCGTAGGGCTCGACTCGTGGCACGGCATCTTGCAGCTGATCGAGATTGGCCGGCTGATGGTCACCCGGCCCGTCATCCTGATAGTAAGCGCCGTGACGCGGCGGGGCATGGGTCGTACCGCAGGCCGCCAGCAGGCTGGCTACGGTAAGGCCAAGCAGGCAGCGAAGTGCAGCGCGGATCATGAATCTAGGTCTGGACCAGTTTGCGATGGCGCTGCACGCTCATCAGGATGCCGGCGCCAACCCCGAGAGTTCCGAGCGCGGTGCCACCATAGCTCATGAAGGGCAGGGGCACGCCAACCACCGGGAGCAGTCCGCAGACCATGCCAACATTGACCAAGGCATAGGTGAAAAACATCAGGGTAATCGAGCCCGCCAGCAGGCGCGAAAAATAGGATGGCGCGTTGCCGGCGATCGCGAGCCCGCGCACCACCAGAGCGAGATAGAGTGTGAACAGCAGCACGATGCCAGCCAGGCCAAATTCTTCGGCATATACCGCAAGGATGAAGTCCGTGGTGCGTTCAGGAATGAATTCGAGGTGAGTCTGGGTGCCCTGCAGGTAGCCCTTGCCAAGCACCCCTCCCGAGCCGACGGCAATGGCTGCCTGGATGGTGTGAAAGCCGCGGCCCAGCGGGTCGGTCGTGGGATCAAGCAGCGTGCACACCCGCTGCTTCTGATAATCATGCAGGCCGGGCCAGTTGACGTCGGGCTCGCATATGCGGTCGCCAAAGTAGACGAGCGAGAACGCACCGATCACACAGGCCAGCAGCACCGGGACGATCAGCTTCCAGGACAGCCCGGCGAAATAGATCACGTAGATACCGGCGCCGAGCACCAGGATGGCGGTGCCCAGATCCGGTTGCTTGGCAATGAGGCCAACCGGCACGGTGAGCAGCGCGCCCGCCGCAAGAAAATCGCGCCCGCGTACCATCGTCTCATGCTTGTGAAAGTACCAGGCCAGCATCAGGGGCATGCCGATTTTCATGATCTCGGAGGGCTGGATCGTCACTCCGACGTCGAGCCAGCGACGCGCGCCGTTCTTCACCGTCCCGAAGATCGTCACCGCGACGAGCAGACTTATTCCCACCGTGTAGACCGGAACCGACCAGCGCATGAGAAGTTGCGGCGACACATTGGCCATGATCCACATCATCACGAAGGCCGCTGCGAAATTGCGCACCTGTCCCTCGAATCGCCCCGGGAAATCGATGCCCGCCGAATAAACGGTCACGAGGCTGACAATCATCAGCGCGCCGAGAATGACGCACATCGGGCCATCAAAGACTTCCAGATGGGGCCCAAGGCGCGCGCGCAGCGTCCCGATCCAGTTATGCTCAGTCATCGTGCACCTCGGCGGGCGTCTCGACCTCGGGAGCCGGGCCAGCGGGCTTTTTGCCGAGCAGATAGTAGTCGAGCACCTGGCGCGCGATCGGTGCCGCAGCGGTAGCACCATGCCCGCTGTTTTCAACAAGAACCGCAACGGCGATGCGCGGATGGTCGGCCGGCGCATAGGTAATGAACCAGGCGTGGTCGCGCAGGCGCTCGCTGGTGTTGGCTTCGCGATACTTCTCGTTCTCCTTGATCTGGAATACCTGGGCGGTGCCGGTCTTGCCGGCCGACACGTATTGCGCACCTTTGAAGGCCGCCGCGCCCGTGCCTTCCTTGTTGACTCCGACCAGAGCGCTCTGCACAAAAGCGAGATTCTCGGGCTTTAAGGCAATGCGCTCGCCCGCCGAGCGTCCGATTTCGCTGCGCTCCCCGGTGCGACTGTCTTCGATCATTTTTACCAGATGCGGTTTCATCAGCACCCCGTCGTTGGCGATCGTGGCGATGGCGTGCGCCATCTGCAGCGGAGTGTAGGCGTTGTAACCCTGGCCGATGCCGATACTGACCGTGTCGCCGCCGTACCAGCGCTGCTGCTCGGGGGTCTTGAAGGCCTTGTGTTTCCACTCCACCGAGGGCAGCACACCCATGCGCTCGCCATCCAGATCAATCCCGGTCAGCTGCCCGAAGCCGAAAGGTTTCATGAATTCGGAAATCAGATCGATCCCGAGGTCATTGGCAAGCATGTAGTAGTAGGTATCGCACGAGACCACGATCGAGCGATACATGTCGACAAATCCGTGGCCGCCCTCCTTGTCGTCACGAAATTTGTGTCCGGCGTACATGAAATACCCGGGGTCGTTGAATCCCCACTGGGTGGTGCGCTTGCCGTTCTCGAGCGCCGCCAATGCCATGAATGGCTTGAACGTGGAACCTGGGGGATAGGTCCCGGCGAGCGGGCGGTTCAGCAGCGGCCGATCAATCGAATTGTTCAGCGCATCCCAGTTCTGGGTATCGATACCTTCGACAAACAGATTGGGGTCGAAACTGGGCTTGGACACAAAGGCCAGCACGTCGCCGGTCGAGGGTTCGATAGCTACCAGAGCACCGCGCCTGTCGCCGAAGGCCTGCTCGGCAATCTGCTGCAGGACGACATCCAGCGACAGGATCAGGTTGTTGCCTGGGGTGGCGCCGGTCGATGACAGGGTGCGCATGGCGCGACCACCTGCCGAGACTTCGACCTTCTCATAACCCGTGACCCCGTGCAGCGACTCCTCATAGTGCTTCTCGAGGCCTTCCTTGCCGATGTAATCGGTACCCTGATAGTTCGATAGCAAGTCGACGTTCTCGCGCTCTTCACGCTCGGACAGGCGATCCAGATCCTTCTGGCTGATGCGTCCGATGTAGCCTATGACGTGCGACGCCACTTCACCGAGCGGGTACTGGCGAAACAGGCGCGCCTGAATCTCGACGCCGGGGAATCGGTAGCGCTGCGCCGTGAACCGCGCCACCTCTTCGTCGGACAGGCGGGTGCGGATCGGGACGCTGTCGAGGCCCTTGGTCTCATCGAGGATCTTGCGGAAATGTTTGCGATCGCGTGGCTGGATGTCGATTACCTGAGCCAGATCGTTGATCGTTGCCTCGAGATCGGCAACGTGACTCGGACTGATTTCAAGCGTGTAGGCTGAATAGTTGCGCGCCAGGATCACGCCGTTGCGATCGAGGATCAGGCCGCGATTGGGCGCGATCGGGACCACCGAGATCCGGTTTTCCTCGGCCTGGGCCGCGTAGTCGCTATGACGCAGCACCTGCAGTTGAACGAATCGCCCCAGCAGTACCACGAAGCACAGGATCACGAACAAGAGTGCCGCACCGACGCGTACCCTGAACAACTGCAGTTCGCGTTCGGTGTTCTTGAATTCGGTCATTGATGGGTCAGCGCCTCAAATCGGACGATTCTCGTCGCGATCCTGCGGACGGCGTTGCGGCGCAAGCAGGATCCAGCTGGCCAGGGGCCAGAGCGCGGCGTCGACCAGACTCTCGACGAATACCAGGGGACTCGCCCACGCCCCATCCGCCAAAATCCTTACCAGTACCGATGACAGCTGGGCCAGAGCAAACAGCGGCAGCACGTGCAGCGCCTGAGCGCCGGTCGTGAACCACAGGATGCGTCGATGCACCATGATCGCGCCGTAGGACAACAGGGTATACGCCAGCGCATGCTGGCCAAGCAGGGTCGCGTCGTTGACGTCCACCAACAGGCCCATCACGAAGGCCACGCCAATGCCCACGCGCCGCGGATGGTGAATATTCCAGAAGACGAGCGTGATCGCGACGAAATCGGGAACCCAGAGCTGGTGACCCCACGGCAAAAGATCGAGAATCAGCGCGGCCAGTAGCGAGAGGAAGATGAACGGCGGGCTGACCGGGCGCAGGATGTAGTGGGGATTTTGCATCAGTTACCCCGGCGTGGATGCGGTTTCTCCGGCGGCGGGGCCGGTGGTGGCGGGGCTG
>CAJCHO010000120.1 GCA_903970145.1 Mycobacteriaceae bacterium
CGCCGGCTGGCTTACGGTCACGCATATTTTCAGTATTGCTGCGGTTTTCGGAACGACGGCAGCCTTCGAGAGTCCCGCGACCGCCGCGTTGCTGCCGGGTGTCGTGCCCGGCCCACGGTTGCAGCGCGCGACTGCCGTATCAACCGGATCGATGCAGCTGGCCACCATTTGCGGTCCCGCATTGGGCGGCCTTGCCTACGCCATCGCGCCCTGGATTGCCTATCTGGCGATCGCTTCTTTCTGGCTGATTGCGGGCCTTTTGAACGGAGCAATAAAGCTTGAGCGACACGTGGTCAGCCGGGATCCACCGACCCTCGCACGGCTGCTTGCGGGAGTGCGCTTCGTGCGCAGCCAGCCGGCGATTCTGGGTACCATTTCGCTCGACCTGTTTGCCGTTCTGCTCGGGGGAGCGACGGCGCTGCTGCCGGTATACGCGCGCGACATCCTGCACACGGGTCCCTCTGGCCTCGGGCTCTTGCGGGGTGCGCCTGCGCTTGGGGCCTTGCTGATGACGGCGCTGCTCGCTCGCCATGACATCAATCATCGTCTCGGCATGCGAATGTTCCAGGCCGTCATCATTTTCGGCCTGGGGACTGTAGCCTTCGCTTTCTCGAAGCTACTGATTCTGTCGCTGCTGGCACTGGCCATCATGGGCGCGGCCGATACGGTAAGCGTGGTGATCCGCACCGCGCTGGTACAGATCGCCACGCCCGATGCGATGCGCGGACGGGTGAGCGCCGTCAATTTCCTCTTTATCAATGCGTCGAATCAATTGGGTGAATTCGAGAGTGGCGTGACGGCGGCGCTCCTGGGCGCCATGCCGGCCGTTGTACTCGGAGGCGTCGGCACGGTCATCGTGGCACTCGTCTGGATGCGACTCTTTCCCGCGCTACGCACGCTCGACAAGCTTGAGTCACCGCCGTGAGAGCGAAGTGACGGCGCGTGCTCAAGGCGCGGTGCGGTCCGTCCAGAGCGGACAGTAGCCCAAAGGCGACACCTCATCGTCATCCGGTATGTAGACGCAGTGCCCGCCGCGCTGACTGTAGTCCTGTTTGAAATTCTTGCAGTTGGTACAGTGCTTGGCACCGTCCGCGCGCTCGGTGTACTTGAGTGCTTCGCGCGCCGTCTGATTCCTGCGTGCGACGGCCGGTTCAGACAGGACGAGCGGCAAGCCACCGGCGACGAAAGTGATAAGCCGCAGGGCGGCCCGACGAGAAATCTCAGACATACTCGGAAGCAGGGCGGGGCAGGTGGATCAATTACGCAGGATAGCCGCGCTCGCGAGGGCGGTCTGTGACGTAGTTCACCGCGTAATGCCATAGCTGCTATGCACACCAGCATCTCAAAGCCGGTCTCTGCGCGACAGCGACGGTGCGACGGTAGCGGCGCGCTGCGCCTCCGAATCAGGGGCAATAATTCTCGCTTCGAGTGGAACAAGCCTTGAATTGCCCGATCCAAACCTTTGGAAGGCATGGTGCTGTTGCGCAAATGCCTTGGCTTTGCACTTGAGAGTGGGTGTCACTACTCACATACCGGCACCCTCTTGCGCGTGACTTAAGTCACGCAAAAAGGCGTGGCGCACGCACGATCGCGAGAATTTCGGATCAAACGCCCCAGTAGCGAGGTGCAATTGAATGCGAGTTCACAATTAATCACGATCTTGTACAGCACTTGCGCGTCCTGGCGAGTCGTCGGCGCTATTGACGACGAGCGGGCCTCGTACCTAAGGGTGATGGGCTTTTGCTCACGCCCTGCGAAGTCAGCGCGCTATGCTTGACCGCAGCAAGTCTGGATTAAATATCGTGAATCAATTTTCGGCCCGATCCCCTAGGATCGGTGGCCGGTCGTACGATTGGCCCGAAGACCAATGCAGTCGAATTGCGCACACCCACTTTGCACGAGCGAGCAGAGTGATTTTTGATTCCGGAGATTGGCGATCCAAAGGGTGGCCCGCATGAAGAGCAGATTGCAAGCCAGGAGGCAAGAGTGAGAGCCGAGACGCGCGTCGGGCGTTCCGCTCGATGGGCCGCGTTTGCGCCGGGTAGTTTCTCCCCCGTATTCACGTATCTGTTTGCTTTTGCGGTTACCCTCGCTGCCATCGGCGTGCGACTGCTGTTCGACCCATGGCTTGAGGGGCGGCCCTTCATCGGGGTGCTGCTGTTGCCCATCATGATCAGCAGCTATGTCGGTGGGCTCGGCCCCGGAATTGTCGCGACCCTGGTGGCCGCCTGTGGCGCCGACTACTTCATGCTGCGCCCCCATTACAGTTTTGACGCGACCCGCTCTAACGACTTTGTTGGATGGATGATCTTCATCCTCAACGGTGCATTGATGAGCGTGCTCATGGAAGTCTTGCACCGATCGCGCCGCGCCGCCCGGGTAGCGGCAACTGCCAGCATTGCCTCAATCGAATGGAAGATCCGCGCCGGTTTTGGCGTGGCGCTGGTCGTGCTGGGCGTCGTTGGTGCACTTTCCTACTACGGAAACCTGCGCGAGCGTGACAATGCACTCGCCTTGCGCCGAGCCGAATCCGCGCTCGAATCCATGCGTGCCCTGACATTCGATATCCGCGATATTGAAACTGGTGTGGGGCGCTTTGTCATAACCGGCGATGAGGGACAACTGATCGGATATCGTGCTGCCGTACAGGCAACGGCGGCACAAGTCCAGATCCTGGGTCGCGATATCGGCAGTGATCCCGCCCAGCAAAGGCGACTCCAGCAGCTCTCGGCGCTGCTCGAGCAACGTCTGCAGGTCGCGCAGGGAGTTATCGCAAGTCGCCGCAATGGTTTCGACGCGGGACGGGCGGCAATCGCCAGTGGCGAAGGAAAGAAGGTATCGGACGATCTGCGTAGCCTGATCGATGAGATGGAAGGTGCTGAAAACGAGGTCACCGAGGCGCGCCAGGCCAGCGGAGAGGGTTATGCGCGCATTGCCCGCACCGCGATCCTTGCGGGCATTACTTTCGCCGCGCTGTTCGCCTTTACGGCGCTCTACGGCATCAGCCGCGACCTGGCCGGGCGTCGTCGCGCCGATGCCGCTCTGAAGGAGGCGAACGACCTCCTGGAAACGCGTGTGCGCAAACGTACCGAGGAACTGGTACGCAGTCGCGACCTGCTGCGGGAGCGCGAGCAGCGCTTTTCCGGAGTCGTCAATTCGGCCATGGACGCGGTCGTGACCGTCGATGCGGAGCAGCACATAGTGCTCTTTAACGCCGCAGCAGAGCGGATGTTCGGGCAGAGCGCGGCGACGATGCTGGGTGCGTCGCTCGATCGCCTGATCCCGCTGTCGGTCCGCGCCGGGCACGCCGACTTCCTGCGCGGATTTGATCATAGCAACGTGCGCAACCGCAGGATGGCTGCCGGTCGTCGGGTCTTTGGCTTGCGGGCTGATGGCAGCGAATTTCCCATCGAGGTCTCGATCTCGCAAGTCGATTCCGGCGGACAGAAGCTCTTTACGGCGATCATGCGCGACGTCTCGGAGCGCCTCGAGGCAGACAAGCGCATCCGCCGACAGAACAATTTCTATGCTGCCTTGTCGCGAACCAACGCGGCTATCGTGCGCATGTCCGATCCGATGACCCTCTACCAGGAGATCTGCAAGATATGCGTGGAATATGGGCACGCGAAGATCGCCTACATTGCGCTTGTGACCGGTCGCCAGGTTGAGCCCGTCACCTGGGCCGGACCGGCTGAGGATTTCGTGAACGGACTCGTGTTGCAACTGGATGCTGATCAGCCGGAATCTCGCGGACCGGTTGCAACGGCCCTTAACGAAGGGCGCGCTTACGTAAGCAACGACTTCGAGACTGATCTAAGAACCATTCCGTCGCGCGAACGCGCCGCCCGGCTGGGTACCAAGTCGACAGTCGCGCTACCCTTCCGGCGCGCAGGCGCCCTGGTCGGCGCGCTCAGTCTGCACGTGGCCGAGAAGAACTTCTTCGACGACCCTCTGATGGACCTGCTCAAGGAAATGATGACAGACCTGTCGTTCGCGCTCGACAACTTCGACCGGGAAGCGGCGCGCGCGTCGGCCGAGCGAGGCCTCGAAGAGAGCGAGCGGCGATATCGGGGCCTGGTCGAGCAGGCTTCAGACGGAATCTTTGTGTGCTCGACGGACGGACGCTATACCGACGTCAATCAGGCTGCGCTGGAAATGGTCGGATTCACCCGCGAAGAGGCGATTGGCAGCAGGATCGACGCAGTCGTTTATGGCGATGACCGGGACAGCGTGCGACGCCAGATCGATCGATTGCGCGCCGGCGAGAACGTGATCGCCGAGCGGCGGCTGCGTCGCAAGGATGGCAGCAGCTTTTTCGCGGAGACCAGCGCGCGCATGTTACCTAGCGGCGAGATTCTCGGCATCATGCGCGACGTCACCGAGCGCAAGCGCCTGGAGGCCGAACTCGTGAGCCTGAATACCTCACTCGAGCAGCGCGTGGTCGAGCGGACCGCTCAAGTCGAAGAACGCACGATCGCACTGGAAGAGGCCAATCGTGAACTGCAGAGTGCGATGCACCAGTTGGTGGAATCAGAAAAGCTCGCCGCGCTGGGCTCGATCGTGGCCGGGGTTGCGCACGAACTCAACACACCACTTGGCAACACCTTGATCACCGCTTCAACCCTACAGGATCAGATAAGCGAGCTCAGCGAGGCTCATCGCGCGGGCTCTCTGCGCAAGTCGACCATCGACCGGTTTGTGGCCGCTGCAAGTGCCGCCTCAGAGCTGATTGTCAGCAGCACCCAGCGGGCGGCGCGGCTGGTAAGCCAGTTCAAGGGTGTTGCGATCGATCAGGCCAGCAATCGTCGCGGACGGTTTGATCTCGCCCAGAACGTGGAGAGCGTGGTCGAGTCGATCAAGCCTACGATCAAGCATTCGAATGTACGCGTGTTGCTCAAGGTTGCAGGCGGAATCGAGCTCGATGGCTTTCCTGGAGCCCTTGATCAGGTTCTGATCAACATTGTCATGAACGCCGTCACGCACGCATTTCCGGAAGGCCGCATGGGCAGCATCGTACTGAGTGCCGGGGCTGCCCAGGACGGAATGGTGCGGCTGTCGATTGTCGATGACGGTTGCGGGATGTCCGCTGAGCTGCGCGGACGTATTTTCGAGCCCTTCTTCACGACACGATTGGGGCAGGGCGGCAGCGGCCTTGGGCTCTATATCGTGCACAACCTCGTGACCGGATTGCTCGGCGGTCGCGTAAGCGTCGAGAGCATTCCCGGCAAGGGCTCGGGTTTCCACCTGGATCTTCCTCTGAGGGCACCCGAGTTCGAGAGCGCTGCCAGCTAGCACCGTCGCCGGCCCCGGCGCCTGTCGGCAGCGCGATCCCTCGTCGGAGGGCCCGTCGGCCCTTTTCTCTCCTCGAGAATCAGTGGAACTACCTGCCGCAAACGCAGCTGTTTGCCGGGACACAGTCGTCCCTAGCGCCCTCAAACAGGGCACCATTGGGGCTTTGCGAGCGCGTCGAATCGTCTGGCACGGCGATCGGCGCAAGCACTGCACCCGCATTTCCAGGTGGCGAGTCTTGTCGCGCTGAATCGAAACCGGACGCGCGCGAACAAGGATTTCACCATTAGAGATCAAAGTTGGGGATTCGCTTGGATAGTTCTAGCCGACCGGAAACAAGCGCGGCAATCGGTAGCGCACGAGCCGGCGGCACGGACGTCGGCGAGCAGATATGCGTGGCCATCGGCTATGCGAGTCTGCTGGTATGTGTTCCGACGATGATCGGACGTGTGCTCGGGATTGCACCCCTGGTTGTGGGTCTGGGCACGCACCTGATGATGGCTTTCAATGCGGCGCTGCTCTTGAGCCTTGCCGCGGTCTGGCTGATATTCGGTCAGCATTTCGCCGCACCTGCCCGGCGGCTGGTGGGCTGGTTGGCCGTCGCGGCGATGGTCTACCTGGCGCTGATCGCGATCCAGGGGCCCTTGGGAATTGATCTGGGCATCGACCTCAAGGGCCTGCATGGCTTGGGCCCGGTCGTGCTGGAGCATCCGGGACGCTTGAAGCCAAGCTCGCAGCTCGGCCTCATGATGGCGGCGGCGGCGATCGCCCTCATGAACGTCGAATTGAGGATCTCGGAATCGCTTCGGATCAGGTCCGTGCGCGTCCTGGCGAGTCTCATTTGCGTGATCGGGGGCTGGGTCGTACTCGGTTATCTGTTTGACCTCAGGTCGATCTTTCCCTGGTATGACGTCGTCGCGACCTCATTTCCGACGTCCCTGACAATGGTCGGGCTTGGCATCGCGATACTGTTGCGATCGACCCATCTTGCGCCAACCGAGCAATCGGCGACGCTCGATGAGCAGCGCATCGTTTCGGTCAGTTCGGCACTACTGGCACTGGTCGCGCTAGTCGGTATCGGCGTGGGCATTGTTACGCTCCAGCTCGAGTCGGTGGACACCTTCAACCAGGACCTGGTCGAAGTCGCGAGTGCGCAATCGCGCCTTGCGGTCGCCTCCTTGCATCGTACTGCGATCCTCACCCGGGCCCTGATCAGCGCACCGGACATCGTGACGCGGGTACGACTAATCGAGCGCGGCCAGATCAGTGCGGACACCCGGTCCTACCTCGCACAGGCCAGTACACGTCTGACGCAGGCAGGTCTGCGATCGATCGAGTTCAAGGCCGCAGATGGTCGCGTTCTTTTTGCGACCGGGGATTTCTCGGAAGCTGCGCTCAGCATTCCGCTTGCCGGCAGTTTCTCGGGCTCGAACCTGGTGTGGGCCGACGCATTGATGCTCGATACCCTGGTGGATCTGGAGGACAACGGCCACGTCTGGGCCCAGGCGCGAGTACGGGTTCCCCTGACTGTGCTGCAGAGCATGATGTTCGCCAAGGGCCGGCCCAGCGAGGAAACCAAGATCTGCGCCAATCGTGCAGGAACGCTGGTGTGCTTTCCCGACCAGACCATCCCAAGGGTGCACGAGTCCCCGGCGATCAGCGCAACCGATGGACTGTATCCGGTCGCGCGCGCGGTGGCGGGTTCCTCCGGGGTAATGCGCTTTACGGATTTCCTCGGACGTCGGGTGCTGGCGGCATATCGACCGATCGATGATTCGGGCCTCGGGCTCGTGCAGAAACTCGATCTCTCGGCCGTCTACGCTCCGCTCAGTGCACGACTGCTCGGGCTCATGGGCATTCCGCTGCTGGCGGTACTGTTCTCGGTATATGTACTGCGCCGCGGCGTGCGTCCACTGATTTCCCGTATCGTAAGTGCCGAGAGATCTGCAAGACAGGCACAAGCCCAGCTCGAGATCAGCGAGCGACGGATTCGCGCCATTGCCGACAATGTCCCGGTACGCATCGCCTACTTGACACCCGACCGGCACATTACCTTTGCCAACAAGTCGTTTGCGAGCTACGCCGGGGTGGAAGGTGGCACGGCCGCCGGCCATAAGTACGACCAATTGTTTGGGGAGGCGGCGGTCCAGGACAAACTGCCTTACTTCAATCGAGCGCTTGCCGGCGAAGTGGTCAGCTTTGAGCGCACCAACAAGTCCAAGGGCGGCTTGCAATACCACGCCTTCACCTACACGCCGGATATTGATGAGGCAGAGACCGTCCGCGGTGTGTACGCAATGGCTTACGAAATCACGGACCTCAAGCGCGCCGAGCTCGCGCTCGTGGCGAGCGAGCGACAGGTGCGAGCGATCGCCGACAGCCTGCCTGCCCTCGTAACCTATGTCGATGCCGACGAGAAGTATCGCTTTGTGAACGCCTATGCGAAAACCGTCTGGCACATTGATCCCCAGACCTTGCTCGGACGCACCATGCGTAACGTGGCAGGCGACCCCATCTATGACTATGTGCGCCCATTTGTGCGCAGAGCGCTGGCTGGCGAAACGGTCAGCTTCACGGGCGAGACGATCATCCGTGGAGCCAAGCGCTACTACCAGGCCGATTACATTCCCGAGGTCCTCGAGGATGGAAGTGTCTCCGGTTTTTACGGCATGATCCAGGACACCACCGCACAAGTGGTCGCGCAGCAGCAGTTGCAGCAGAGTGAAGAGAAGTATCGGACCCTGATCGAAGGCGTCAGCGATTACGCGATCATCACGCTCGATGCGGAGGGAACGATAACCGGATGGAACGCCGGTGCCCAGCGCATCAAGGGCTACGCGGATTCGGAGATCCTTGGTCGGAATATGTCCATTTTCTATCCCAAGGAGGCGATCGCAGCCGGATTACCCACGCGCATGCTGGAGATCGCCCGCAAGCTGGGTCGAGCCGAGGACGAGGGCTGGCGTGTGCGCAAGGACGGTTCGCGATTCTGGGCCAAGGTCAGCATTACCGCGGTCTACAATGCCGACTCGTCGATCCGCGGCTTCACCAAGATCACGCGCGACCGGACCGAAAGTCGTCGGGCGGACGAAGCGCTACGCGCAAGCGTTGAGCAGCTTCGGACAATCACGGACAACCTTCCGGCGCTGATCTGCTATATCGATCGCGCGCATGTGTTCCGCTTCAACAATGAAACCTACTCCCGCTGGTTGCGCAAGCCGCTTAGCGAGATCACGGGCAGACCGATTCGTGAGACCTACGGCGCTGAGGTCTACGCGCAACTGGTCGAGCCGCTCGAGCGTGCACTGTCTGGCACGGTAGTGAAGTTCGAAGCACAGTTCGTCGGATGGGATGGGATCCCACGCTACGCCCGAGGCACCTATATCCCGGACCGCAATGGCCAGGGCGAGGTAGTCGGCGTGCACGGGCTGATCCGCGATGTGACCGCGGCCAAGCGCGCCGAACTGGATCTGCTCCAGGCCGCGCAGTTCGACAATCTGACGGGTTTGCCGAACCGCGGACATTTCACGGCCAAGCTCAAGGAAGCGCTGAGCATTGACGACAGCACCGGGAACGGAGTTGCCTTGATGTTCCTTGATCTCGACCACTTCAAAGCCATCAATGACGAATTGGGCCATCAGGCGGGGGACGCGGTCCTGCTGGAATTCGCGCACCGCCTGAGGAATTCGGTGCGGCCGAGCGATGTAGTAGGGCGACTTGGTGGCGACGAATTCGTGATTCTGCTGACAGGCCTGCATGGCTCGGATGAAGCCCAGTTTGTGGCGCGCAAGCTGCTCAATGCCATGGTCCCGCAGTTCGAGATCGAAGGTAGACTGATCAAGATATCGACGAGTATCGGCATCGCCATTCGCCAAGCGGGCGAGAAAGAGACTTCGTCCCTGCTGGCGCGCGCCGACGAGGCCCTCTATCAAGCCAAGGCCGGAGGTCGGGGCGCGTTCAGGCTGACCTCATAGCGGCTTTGTCCGCTTCGCGGCTCGCGAGTGGCGAACTCAAGGGACTTGCGCGCGTGTACTATCCGTTTATGCCGCGCATGGCGGGCAGGTGCGATGAGACCGGCCATCGCGCACATCGGCGCGAGGGAGCAATCGGGTTTTTCGCTCTGAGTAGGCAAGTCCGGATTACCGTGGCAATAAACTAGCCGAGTCCCGTCGCCAGCTTCATGTCACGTTTTCTCCCCATCGCATTGCTGCTGCTGCAGTTGGTGCTGCTGCTTGTACCAGCAGTTTCAACCACAGCTGCCTACGTATTCATGGTAGTCGCACCCCTGCTGACGGCCGGGGCGACTTTCTGGCGCGCGCGCCATGAATCGCCGGTCGCAAAGGCCGGATGGAGTCTCCTGACGCTGGCCCTGGTGATCTGGGCGTCGGGAGCCTTCATCAATCTCTGGGAAGAACTGATTCTTGGACACGTCGGCCAGATGTATCGCAGCACAATACTCGCCTTCAGTCTTGCCACCGTCCCTGCAGTCTTGCTTCTGGCCGGCGACTGGCGCTCAAGCGCAAGGCGTTATACCTGGATAATCGACGCAGCCCTGGCACTGACCCTGGGTTTCAGTTACTTCCTGTTGACCTGGTCGCTGATTAACGACTATAGCGATCCCAGTGCACCCGGCGTGACCTATGTGGTGTGGCTTCTCGACGCACAGAACCTCTACCTGACGAGCGGTGCCGCGATACGCTGGTGTGTGGCGCAGGACAGACCCGAGCGCGACCTGTTTCGTTCATTGACGATCTACTCGCTGATCTATTCCCTGATTGTCTTTGCCAATGACCATTTGATTGCGGGCGATCCGGCATACGGTCCGCAGTTGTCGTCGATCATCACAATCGCCTTCGCGGTGCTCGCGACCTTCGCACTGAGTCCCACCGCCAAAGGTTCGGTGCGGCGCGCGAGCGTCAAAATGGAGAATGCCGTGCGCAGTGCAAGCCCGATCCTCCTCGCTGCAGCGCTGTTGCTGGTCTCGCTCGCTCTGATCCGGATCAACTATGTGGCGGGAGCGGCTGGGGTTCTTGTGACCGTGCTCGGATCCGGACTGCGCAATACGGTGCGCAACGTACGTCACATCGAGCGCGAGGACAATCTGCGACGGGAACGCTCACAGCTGCGCGTGATCGCCTGGACCGATGCACTGACGGGCATCCCCAATCGCCATTACCTCGATGAGGCGCTGCGCAAAGCCGAGCGACGGGAGCGGCGCGCGGGAGTGACGCTCGCGATCCTGATGATCGACATCGATCTGTTCAAGATGCTCAACGATCGCTATGGACATCCCGCCGGTGACGCGTGCCTGCGGGATGTCGCGCAGCTTCTGCAGGAAGCTCTGGTACGTCCGGATGATATCCTGGCGCGCTATGGCGGCGAGGAATTCGTGGCGCTGTTGCGGGACACGGACGCGAAAGGTGCCCGGGTAGTCGCCGAGCGCCTGCGTGTGGTCGTCGAAGCAGCAGGAATCGAGAACCTTGCCAGTCCGTTCAAGGTCGTGACGGTCAGCATCGGCGTGGCCAATGCCGCACTGAGCGGCAGCTTTGGCGCGATGCGCCTGATGGAGCTGGCCGACAAGGCACTCTACGAGGCCAAGAGCGCTGGCCGGAACCAGGTCCGTCATCTTGAGGACACAGCGCCTGACCATGATGTGTAAGGGCAGTCGTGTCGCGCGTGTCTTGCGTTGGAGCCTTGACTCTGAATTCGAAGGGGAGTGAGCATGCTGGTGGCACGCAATCTGGTCAAGCGATTTAAGGACCGCGTAGCGGTCGACGGAATCTGCTTTGAGGTTCGACGAGGGTCGACCCTCGGGCTGCTTGGACCCAACGGTGCCGGCAAGACGACAACCCTTTCCATGCTGATCGGCTTGCTGTCTCCGGATTCAGGGGAGGTCCTGCTCGACGGCGCGCCAATCGGCACGGGCGCGGGTGGTCAGAAGCATCGCATTGGCCTCGTTCCCCAGGATCTTGCGCTCTACGACGAACTGTCGGCCTGGGCCAATCTGCAGCTGTGTGGCGGCTTGTATGGCGTGACCGGTGAGCCTCTCAAGAAGCGCGCAAAGGATGCGCTCGAGTTGGTGGGACTGGGCGATCGCGCGCACGATCGGGTTGGCAGCTTTAGCGGTGGCATGAAGCGACGCCTGAATATTGCTGGCGCTCTGCTACACGATCCGGAGCTGATTCTGCTCGATGAACCAACCGTTGGTGTCGATCCGCAATCGCGCAATGCAATCTTCGAGAATCTTGAAGAACTGCGGCGGCGCGGCAAGACCCTGGTTTATACGACGCATTACATGGAGGAAGCCGAGCGCTTGTGTGATCAGATCGTGATCATCGATCACGGCAAGGTGATCGCCGACGACGACCTGGCAGGCCTGTATCGGCTGCTCGAAGGCACCAATGAAGTCACGCTGGAGCTTGCCAGCGAGGCCGACACGCAGTTGCTCACCGACCTTCGCGCGCTGGATGGCGTTTCGAGCGTCCTCCCAGAAGGACGCCTCGTGCGCCTCGAAATTGCCGACGTGGGAGTGACTCTGGCACGTGCCCTCGATCTGGTGGTCGCCCGCGGGGTGGACGTAGTGACCCTGCGCAGCGAGCATGCCAGTCTTGAGAGCGTGTTTCTGCTCCTTACCGGACGCGAATTGCGTGACGCCAGCCAGGCGGGGAGCTCTGCATCATGAAAATGTCCCAGGTAATCGCCCTGGTGCGCACCGACCTGCTTTTGCACCTGACCAATCGGCGCGCACTCATTATCAGCATTCTGGTTCCCATCATCATCGCCGCGTTTTTTGGTTACCTGTTTGGCAACTCGGACAATGCTGCAGACCGTGGCAAGCTTCAGGTCGCGCTCGTCGACCATGACGCGAGCGACGCGTCGCGCGAGATCATCTCACAGCTTGGCAAGGAGGCCATGCTGGCCACGCATGTGCTTGAAGAGGATGAAGCGCGCGCGCAGGTTCGTAGCGGCAAGGCTGCGGTGGCGGTCGTATTTCCCGCGCAGTTTGCGAGCGCCGCCGAGCACGCATTTTTCCGACAGGGCAGCAAGCCTCAGGTCGAGATCCTGTTCGACCCGTCCCAAGCGATGCCTCACCTGGTTGTCGAGGGATTGCTGGCCCAGCACGGCATGCAGGTGCTCACGCGCGACGCGTTCTCGGGCGTTCAGGCGCGCGTCAACCTCGAGCAGGCTCTGGCGAGCGTGGATCGCTCAAGCGATCTGCCGCCAGCACAAAAAGAGGCTTTGCACGAGTTCCTCGCCTCCGCCCAAAAGCTCAACGCAAGCAGCACCGATCCAGCGGATGCTGAGCGGCAGAATCCGCTGGCGGCCGGCCTCAGCGTGCCCTACGAGGTGTCAGCGGAGCCGGTGACGTCTGGCTCGAATACGGCCTACAACTCCTACGCGCATTCGTTTGCCGGCATGGCGGTCCAGTTCATTCTCTTTGCCGGTATCGATGCAGGCGTCGTCTTGCTGCTGACCATGGAGCGCGGCTTGTGGCAGCGCCTGCGCGCTGCGCCGCTTGGCAAGTCCCAGCTGCTCCTGGCCAAGACCCTCGCGACGACGCTCATCAGTCTCGCAACCCTGGTGCTCATCTACTGTGCGGCGATACTGATCTTTAAGGTTCGAATCGAGGGGAGCATGGTCGGCTTTTTTGCCGTCGCGATTTCCTTTTGTCTGCTCAATGCGTCCTTTGGCTTGCTACTCGCCTCGATCGGTCGCACTGCAAGCACTACCCGCGGGCTGGCGACGATGGTGACGATTCTGCTCGTCATGCTCGGCGGAGCCTGGGTGCCGGCCTTCGTGTTTCCCAAGTGGCTGCAGACGGTGTCACTATTCGTGCCCACCCGCTGGGCGGTCGACGGATTTGATGCCATGACATGGCGCGGATTGGGTCTTGACTCAGCCATCGGTCCGGTTGGGGTCATGCTCGGAACAGCGGTCGTCTGTCTGCTCATTGCGATATGGCGCATGCCGTGGGGCAGTTCGCGCCAAACCGCTTAGCTTTTTCAGCCCGGACTTTTGTGCGGGACAGTCCTCGTCGGGTGGTCGAACGCTGCGCGGTTGCCCGGCTCATAGCGCGCGCGTAAGATCGCCTGTAGCGCGGAACACGTCGCGCCCCGGCAAGAGTCAAGAACCAGAGGTGTGAAATGGCGTGGACCCGCGAGCAGCGTGTAGTTGTCATTGCAAGCTACCTTGGCTGGACGCTCGACGCGTTCGACTTCTTCCTGATGGTTTTCATGCTCAAAGCCATCGCAGCCGAGTTCATGGCCGATGTGACTGCCGTGGCCTTCGCGGTCACTCTGAGTCTGGCCATGCGACCGCTGGGGGCACTGATTTTCGGTCGATTGGCGGACCGCTTCGGGCGGCGTCCCGTGCTGATGATCGACGTGGGCATCTACTCGCTACTCGAATTGCTGTCGGGATTTTCTCCCAATTTGACGGTGCTCCTGGTCCTGCGTGCGCTATTTGGTGTCGCCATGGGAGGCGAGTGGGGAATCGGTGCCGCGTTGACGATGGAAACAGTACCGACCCATGCGCGCGGCCTGGTGTCGGGCATTCTGCAGGCGGGATATCCAACCGGGTATCTGTTGGCCTCGGTAGTCTATGGCTTGTTCTTTGATGCCATCGGCTGGCGCGGCATGTTCATGATCGGAGTGGCGCCAGCCCTGTTGATTCTCTACATCCGCCGCAATGTCCCCGAATCATCGTCGTGGGTCGCCTCGCAGTCCCGTCCGCGACCAAGCTGGTCCGTCATTTTTCAGCGCGACTGGAAGCTTGCGCTCTACGCCATCGCGCTGATGACCAGTTTCAACTTTTTTAGTCATGGTACTCAGGACATCTATCCGCTGTTTTTGCAGGCGCAGCACAAGTTTGACACGCACACCGTCAGCCTGATTGTCGTGACCTATAACATCGGCGCGATTCTCGGGGGTCTGTGCTTTGGGTATCTGTCCGAGCGCATCGGTCGTCGCAATGCCATCACGCTTGCCGCGCTCATGGCACTGCCGATGATTCCACTGTGGGCGTTTTCCTCGAGTCCCTATGTGCTGGCCGCTGGAGCTTTCTGGATCCAGTTCGCCGTGCAGGGTGCCTGGGGGGTCATTCCGGCCCATCTGAACGAGCTTTCTCCAGACGATCTGCGCGCCACTTTTCCGGGCCTTGTCTATCAGCTGGGCAATCTGATTGCTTCGGGCAATGCACCGCTTCAGACAATGATCGCTGAGAACAACGGCGGCAACTACGGACTCGCGCTTGGTCTCGTCGTCGGCGTTGTTTCGGTGATTATCGCTGTCCTGATCCGATTCAGTCCCGAGCGGCGAGGCGCTGATATGTCCGCTGGCACGAACGCACCTGCCACCTAGCAACGACCCGAACGGGGCTCGCCAGTGCGCGCCAGGGTCCTGCCCCTTTTATCCGAACAACTGGAGGAATGGCGAAATGATGATTGAGAAGATCGGGCTTCGCGCGCTCAGGGTGCGAGCTAATCGATGCCTCGCGGCATGTCTATTGGGCCTGATCGGCAATGCCTGCCTCGCGCAAAGCGCAAGTGGCCCGGATCCAGTTCGACCCGACCAGGTGGTGCACTCGCTCGAGGGGACCTATGGCGTCCATCCGGGGGAGCGCCGCAATCACATCAAGGGTACGTGTGCGCTTGGCGAGTTCGTAGGTACGGCGGAGGGGCGGCAGTTGAGTCGCTCCGCGCTATTTTCCGGTCAGCCGGTTCCGGTCGTCGCGCGCTTCTCGCTGGCCGGCGGGGATCCGAGCATTGCTGACGCAAGCCGCAGCGCGCGTGGAATGGCCCTGGAATTCCGTCTCCCGGGGGCAAGCCTGCAGCACATCACGATGTTGAATTCACCCGTTTTTATTGCAACGAGCCCGACCGGCTTTAACGACCTGATTCTTGCCAGCAAACCCGATCCGGCTACCGGCAAACCGGACCCAGAGGCCATCAAGGCCTATTTTGCGGGGCATCCTGAGGCGATGGCCATGGCGAGTTTCGTGCAGAGCCACGGGCCACCAACCAGCTACGCGAATGCCGCTTTTTATAGTATCCACACCTTCAAGTTCATCGATGCGCAGAATCAAGAACATCTGGTGCGTTGGCGTTTTGTCCCTCAAGATGGCGAAGTGACGATCCCGGCGGACGAACTCGCCGCCAAACCGCACGATTTTCTCGAACAGGGTCTAATCGATCGGACTGCCCGGGGCGCCGCCAAATGGGACATGATCGTTTACGTCGGCGAACCAGGGGACTCGATCGACAATCCGACGCTGGCCTGGCCTGAATCAAGAGTCCATGTCAAGGCCGGAACGCTTTCGATCACGTCCGCAATGCCTCAGCATGGGGCGCAATGCGAGAACGTGAATTTCAATCCACTGGTGATGGCTGACGGAATAGCGCCAACCAACGATCCGATCCTGTTGTTTCGCTCCCCGTCCTACGCGATCTCGTTTGGCAAACGTATCTCAGGCCAGTGAGCGTCACTGAAATTGCGCTTTCATCCATGGCATCGAACGAGCTCGGCGGGACTCAGACGCAAGCCAGTCGAGATTATCTCGACGAACTCAATCCCGAACAGCGTTGCGCGGTCGAGTTCGGCATGGAGGATGCTACGGGGGGCGGGCCGCTATTGATCATTGCCGGGGCCGGCACCGGCAAGACCCAAACCCTTGCCTATCGGCTCGCCCACCTTCTGGTGCGCGGCGCTGATGCGCGGCGTGTGTTATTGATGACCTTCTCGCGGCGCGCAGCGAGGGAACTTGAGCATCGAGTGGGGAAGATAGTGCAACAGGTGCTCAACCTCGATGCGGGCACGGGGCATCTGACTCTGCCCTGGTGTGGAACCTTTCATGGCATTGGGGCTCGCCTGTTGCGCGAATACGCGACGCGCGTCGGGCTGGACGCAAGCTTTACCATCCTCGATCGTGCCGATAGCGTCGACCTGATGGGCATCGTGCGCTACCAGCAGGGCTATTCCGAGACCGAGCGACGCTTTCCGAGCAAGGCAAGCTGCCTGTCGATCTACTCGCGCGCGGTCAACTCGCGAGAACCCCTGCAGGTGCTGCTCGACGGTGCTTACCCGTGGTGTTCGACCTGGAAGTCGGCGCTCGACGAACTTTTCGCCGCCTATGTCGCGCAAAAGCAGGCTCAGCACATCCTTGACTACGATGACCTGCTTTTGTATTGGGCGCATATGATGGAGGATCCCGAACTCGGTGGTGAGATCGGCGCGCGCTTTGATCACGTGCTGGTCGACGAGTATCAGGATACGAACGCCCTACAGTCGGACATCGTGCACGCCTTGCGACCCAGTGGGCATGGAGTTACCGTTGTCGGGGACGATGCGCAGTCGATCTATTCTTTCCGTTCCGCAACGGTGCGCAACATCCTCGATTTTGCCCAGCACTACCAGCCGGCAGCGGCACGTGTGAGCCTCGCGCGCAATTACCGGTCATCACCGCAGATCCTCTCGGCGTGTAATGCGGTCATTGGTCTGGCAAAGGAGGGCTTCGAAAAGAGGCTCTGGTCGGATCGCGCAGCGACTCCTCCAGCAGAGATCGTGGAGGTGGGCGATGAGACGGATCAGGCCCAATACGTCGCACGCTCGATCCTCGAGCGGCGTGAGACCGGAATGGCTTTGCGCAATCAGGCGGTGCTGTTTCGCACCTCCAGCCATAGCGCCCTGCTTGAAATTGAGTTGGCGCGCCGGGATATTCCCTTTGTGAAATACGGCGGCCTGCGCTTTCTCGAGGCAGCTCATATCAAGGATGTCCTGTCCTTGTTACGCTGGGCAGACAATCCGCACCATGGCCTGGCAGCCACCCGCGTGGCGCAGCTCTTGCCCGGCGTGGGCCCTGCCACTGCATCCCGCATTGCCGGGGCGGCCGCGTCCGGCGACATGCTCGCCGCGCTTGATCGCCTCGAGATTGCGGAGTCGCTGCGCGCGCCCTGGGATGAATTGCGCAGGGTGCTTCGGCGTCTGTCCAAAGGCGCGGCGCGCTGGCCGCTTGCGATTGGCGAGGCGATCGAGTGGTATCTGCCACATCTGGAGCGTATCTACGATGATGCACGAGTCAGGCGCATTGATCTTGAGGACCTGGCGCGCATGGCGGCGCTCCACGGCACACGCGAGCGCTTTTTGACCGAAATGACTCTCGATCCACCGGAGGCAGTCGGCGATGAGGCTGGCGCGCCCTACAAGGACGATGACTTCCTTGTTCTCTCGACAATCCACTCAGCCAAGGGTCGCGAGTGGCGCGCAGTGAGCGTGCTCAATGTGGTTGACGGCTGCATTCCCTCGGACATGGCCACGGGAACCATCGCCGAGATCGAGGAGGAACGCCGCCTGCTATACGTGGCGATGACGCGCGCGCGTGATCACCTCAGCCTCGTGGTTCCGCGGCGCTTTTACATTCACCAACAGTCCGACAAGGGCGACCGGCACGTCTATGCCCAGCGTTCGCGCTTTGTACCCGATGCGCTCCTGCCGCATTTCGCGCTTAGCGCCTGGCTGCCCACAGTTCCTCTCGCAAGCTCGTCCGTACCCAAGCCCAATGTCGCCCCGATCGATCTCGCCGAGAAGGTACGGCGCAGCTGGGAGCGCAACTAGCCTGAGGCAAGAGCGGTCGTGCTTGGGCTTGCGTTATCGGGGAGCGCACTGGAACGTGACCGTTCTGGTGCCGTCAGGATTGTTGCTAACAGTCGAAATCGTCCGGGGCGAGCCGCTGTTCATGCAATAGACTTCCGCGTTGCGCGAGGCATCGAGCAGTTCCTGGTCCGACCGATAGTTATAGGTCAGGTTGGAATTCAGCGCGAGTTGCTGCGGCGGCAGGTTGCCCACGGCTACACACTCGAACACGACGTTCTTGGTACCGTCCTGCTGTGTCGTGATGCTCGTCGTGCGCGGGCTCGCGTGATAGGGCGAGCAGAAATTCATCGCATTGACGTTCGCCTGAAGCAGCTCCTGGTCACCGCGATAGTTGTAGGTGACTGAGGGATTGCTTGCCTGTACCTGCTGCGGGGGGATATTTGGCGACGCGCAGCCGGATAAGATTAGAAGGGCCGCTATGCTTGATTTGCACATCTGCGACCTTGAGGGCATTGGGATCATCATAATCTCCTTATCATTTCGATTAATCCGCCAAAGGCGGACGTGACACGCGATCGCCGATCGATGGCGCGCGTGCTTTGCTGATCTGGCCAGTGGGTGAGTGCGGTCCACCTTCCGTATACCGCGACCCGTACCCAATCTGGCCGACGTGGCCACGATGGACGCCGGGCGCTGGCACGTCTGTTCGGCAGCGAACCAAATTCGCCCTTTGACCCAAGCGTGGCGTGCCGATCGGCGCTCAGTCTGCTGCCACACAGACCGCCAGCCGCCATGCGACTAGTTTGGGTTCAAGGGCGCACCGCAGCGGCTGCGAGAAGGGCTTGGTGCGCCACTCCAAAAGGGAAATGACCATGAATTCGCGCGGCAGCCATTCACTCGGGAGCGACTAGCATGGGAACTGAACGCAGGGACAGCGTCGGTAAATTGAGCAGTAAGGGCGATTCGCTACCGGCTGGCCAGCTCATCAGTGCCAAGGCACTCGAGGGTAGCGACGTATTCAACTGCCAGGGCGAAGACCTCGGAGGAATCAAGGAAATCGTGCTCGATGTGCGCACTGGCAAGGTGGGCTATGCGGTCCTGTCCTTCGGCGGCTTTTTTGGCCTGGGGGAAAAGCTGTTTGCCGTGCCGTGGAATGCCCTTACCCTTGATCTCGCTCACCGGCGCTTCGTCCTCGACGTGCAAAAGGATCGTCTCAGAGAAGCTCCCGGATTCAATAGACACCAGGGACCTGATATGAGTGACGACTCCTGGGCACAGGTTTTCCATCACTATTACGGGACCGAGCAGGCGCAGCGCGAACTGCGGCTCTAGCGAGATCCCTGAACAAGCGTCCGCTTCCATCCCGAATCTGCGTGTTCACTCACAAAACCGAACTGGTCAACAAGGCTCCCGCTATGCAGGTCAAGGAAGCGATATCGCTTGCCTGGAAGATCGATGACATCCCTTATGACCAGATTGACCTTGATCTGGTCCGTCACCGGGACGATATTTTCTATCTGCTCGCCGCATCCTCCTTCGTTGAGTTTCTCTCTGACCTGACGACCCGTAACCTGCTCGAGTTTTTCGAGGGCGACGACGAGGTCGCCGGATGGCTCCGGCGCCAATGGGAACACGAAGAGGTCCAGCATGGCAGCGCGCTGCGCGAATACATTGGCCACGTCTGGCCGGAATTTGACTGGGAAGCGAGTTACCGGGAGTTTTACGACGAATACTCGCAGGTCTGTACCACCGAGGAATTGGAAGCGACCCGTTGCCTTGAACTGGCAGCGCGCTGCGTGGTGGAAATGGGCACGGCCACTTACTACCGCTCGCTCGCGCAGTTCGCACCCGAACCGGTGCTACGCGAGTTGGCGACTCGGATCAAAACCGACGAGGTGCGCCACTACAGTTACTTCTTTCACTTCTTCTGCAAGTATCAGCCCTTGGGGCCCACTGCGCGCTGGTCGGTACTCGGCGCGCTTAAACGACGTCTGCTTGAGGTGCGGTCATCGGATGCCGAAATTGCCCTGTGGCATGCCTTCCGGTCCCGGTACCCGAATGCAGATCGTGAAGGACGGGATTTTCGCCGGATGTTCAGCGAGGTCAGCGGTCTTATCAAGGCACACTATCCGGCGTCGATGGCTGTCAAGATGCTCTTAAAACCACTCGAGCTCTCTCCGACGATGGCGCACTGGGTCGCGCCGCCGATTTCGATGGTCGCCCGACACTGGATCCTGCGCTGACCGGCAAGGCGCCGGGTGGCTGTCAATCGCTTGCAATTTACTTCACGGCACCTGGATCGCGGGCGCTGCGTCTGAGGATTTCGTCCACCATGCCCTGAAACTGCTCGGAGATGTTCGAGCGGATCATCGGCACCGCGACAAATTCAGGCAGCGATAGGTCAGGATCAATGACGCCCGACCAGCGCAGGATGTACTCATTTTCATTTCCCTGGGGCGCTTTAACGACGTCGTAGCCACCGTTTAGTCGTCGCAGGTTGCCGTGTAACAGGCGCACACGGATCCTCGATTGGGGCTCCTCGCTGGCCTCGACCACCACATCAATCCGGTAGCTAAAGAAAAGCAGGTTTGCCACGCCTTGTTGGTGGACCGTCACGATCGAACCATGTCTGTCCAGCACCTCGCTCTTTTGCATTCCCGGGATGAATCGATCTAGCGTGTCGTAGTCAGTCAGGGTGGCCCAGATGACGTCCGCGGGTGCGTTGATGTGGGCCTCCGCTTGAACGGCGACCCCGCCTCCGTCCGCAGGGGCGGCGTGAACGTGCGTGATTTCGGCCGCCCACGCCCGATCGAGCCCGAGACCCGTACCCGCCAGGGTGGCGAGAAGACAGAAAAGCGCGAGCGCACGCCTTGCCGCGGTGGCAGCCGGACCTCGCCGACCTCGTGGTTTCACAAACCGCGTCCGTGGTCCGCGAACCACACTCTGGCCCCAGGCGTAGACCCTCATCAGGATATGCGAAGCTTCTGGCAAGCGACAGGGCATCGGCACCCGAGCGGCACAGTGCGCGGGCGGGCGCCAACCGTGTCGCTGCGCGAGGGGCGTCGTATCATGAGCCATCAGACGCAGTATCGCCAATTGGGTCCTTCATGTCTTGTCTCCTATTGCCGCAGCGACACAATCCGATCACTTGGCTCGTCGGGGGAGGATTGCTGCTGACCTTAGCAATGGGAAACGTGCGGGCCGAGCCAGTGGTTTACCTGCTCGATACAACGCATACTTTTGTGACCTGGGAGGTCAAGCACTTTGGCACGTCGACGAGTCGGGGCCGTTTCCCCGTCAAGGCTGGGTCGATCACCATCGACTGGGACAAACAGAGCGCCAGCACTGAAGTCACCATCGATGTCGCGCATCCCGACACCGGGGTAGCGGCGCTCGACGATGCACTCAAGGGGGATGATTACTTTGACGTGCAGAACTACCCCGAGGCGCGATTTGTAGCCAGGGATTTTCGCATTGACGATAGAGCGGTCACTGAGCTCAAAGGAGCGCTGACCCTAAAGAAGACGACCCGGTCGGTTGCCCTGACCGCTACCGGATTCAACTGCTACTTCAGCGTCGTGTTCCGGCGCCGCGTCTGCGGTGGCGATTTTGAGGCGAATCTGCTGCGTTCGGACTTTGATGTGCGTGGGGGGCTGCCCTTCATTGCTGACCAGGTTCATCTGCTTATTCAGGTCGAAGCGCCAACAGCTCCACGTACCGATTCGGGCGCGGCGAGCGCGCCATCCCCCGGAAACTAGATGTACTGAAAATCCGGCTCTTGCGCTGCGCCAATAAGAAGGGGGCGCCGCGGCGCCCCCTTCTTATTGCAGGATTCTCCCTCTGTGACCGGCGGCGCCGATCACAGGCGCAGTCCCGGCTTAACGGCAGTTCGCCGGAGCGTACTTGGCGACCATCGTGCCAGCAGCGCCAACCACCAGGCCCTGGCCGGTCGCAACAACCTTGGTCACCGAAGAGCAGGCCCAGTCAATCGGACCGATCGAAGTGGTAGCCAGCGCAGCCTTGTTGACGTTCGGGGTGAGCGTCAGGGTATTGGCACCAACCAGGGTCGTGATACCGCCGGCAGCGGTCTGGTAGCCGATCGTGATAACACCTGCAGCACCGATGGTGATGGAGCTCACGTACTTGGTTGCGGTAAAGCTGAATCCGGCGGCGGTCGCGCTGGTAGCAACGATACCGTTGGACTGGAAGGTTTCAGCAACGGCCAGCTTGGCGGCTTCGGCCTGAACCAGACCTTCAGACACCTTCGCACGCACCGTGTAATCCTGGTACGCAGGCAGCGCGATTGCAGCAAGAATACCGATAATCGCAACCACGATCATCAGTTCGATCAGGGTAAAACCTTTCTGTATCGACTTCATTACGGTCTCCATGAAAACAGCCGCGATTTGGCTAGATTTATGGAACTATTATGCAAGCACCGTGCCAGGGGGTGGAACTACTCGGATCGACATTTGATGTCGTGACACGACAACGAAAGGCTCCGCGCTTGACGCTTGGCCGGAAAAAGCTGACAGAAATTGGCAGTGTCGACCAAAAAAGAGTCGATCGGTACGCTAAAACGACCGTTGCGTGACGAAGTTCGGTGCTATGGGTTCCGCTTGCCCAAGCTTGGCTGCGTCCAGGCGCCGCTCGCGCGCCAGGGGACCCCGTCTGCCTGGGCTACAATCGGCGCGCCCGCATGCGGCTGAAGACAAGCAGCGGCTGACTTCGTTTTCTGGAGCAAACCGTTGACCCCAAGTTATCCTGTACATGGCCGCGCCGAATTCATCGTCGATGGACGCATTCTGGTGATACGCAAGGCTGGGCCATTCAACCTCGAGTTTGAACTCGCCTACGCCGCAGATGTTGAAGAGCCAATCCGGCAGATGGAGCAGGGCGGGCCCTACGCCGTGATCGCGCTCTACGAAAAGTCAGTGCTGACTACTCCCGAGGCGATGCAGTACCTTGTGGACCGGGTACAAAAACGATTGCCCGCGACCCCACAGTGTGTGGGCCAGGCAATCGTCGCTGCCCGTGATGTCGAGGGTCAGACGCTCATGAAAGAACTCACACAGCGCTATTTCGACGCCCGCCAACTGGATCCCGGGACGGGAGCCTATTTCACTACGATCGATGAGGCGAAGGTTTTCCTCGCGGGTCTGCTCGCAGCCGCCCAGGTACCCGGATACTAGAATGAGTCGCAACTTCGCCCTCATTTTTGCGTGCGAATGGCGGGCGGTGCTAGTCGGGGCGTGATCCTTGCATCGCGCAGCAGTCTGGAGCCAGGATGAATCGATACCTTGTGGGACTCCTGCTGTGCGCCTGCGCCGGGCGGGTTGCCGCAACCGACGTCAATGTCTTTGCGGCGGCGAGCCTCGTCGACGCACTGACTGAGGTATCGAGCGCATATCGCTCGGTGAGCGTCGATTCCCCGCGGTTTTCATTCGCGGCTTCGTCACTGCTGGCACGCCAGATCGAGCAGCAGGCGCCCGCGTCCGTATTCATTTCCGCTGACGAGCAGTCAATGGACTATCTGGCCGAGCGCGGTCTCTTGGCCAAGGGTACGCGCGCGGATCTGCTGGCTAACCGCCTGGTGCTGATTGGGCCGGCCGATAGACCCCGAAAAATCGAGATCAGGTCAGGTTTCGATCTCGCTGGACTGCTCGACGGCGGACGGCTTGCGATCGGTGACCCAGCGCTTGTCCCGGCTGGACGATACGCCAGGGAGGCGCTCACCAAACTGGGCGTCTGGGGGCAGGCGTCGACGTGCCTACTGGCCGCGGATTCGGTGCGTGCGGCGCTGCTCTATGTGGAGCGGGGCGAGGCACCCCTTGGAATCGTCTACGCTACCGATGCCAGCGCGTCCCGCGGCGTGACAGTGCTAGGCGAATTTCCGGCCTACTCCCATAGGCCAATCGTCTACCCGATCGCCATAGTCGGGGCCGGGGACACGCCGGCGGCACGGGCATTTGTCGAATACCTGCGCGGTCCAGTAGCCCGCGCGATCTTCGAGCGTTACGGTTTCTACTTCCCCTAGATGCTGCGCTTTCGCACGGGTTCCCGAGCCGACTTCACGTGCGCCCGTATAATTAGCCGATCCGAATGCGTTGCGCCGCGCGCAGGAAAACCACTCGCAGCATGCCCAGAATCGTCCCGCACCCATCTGCCGAAGCCAGCCGTGTCGACACGGGGCGGCGCGCTGTCTTGCGTCGGGGTCTGGTTATCGGTCTCTCGGGTGTCACCGGTTTCACCGCGCTCCCCACCCGAGCCAATCAGCTCAAGCTTGGCGAGCTGGCGCCGCCGCTCACCCTGCATACAGTGGACGGGCGGCTTATTTCAACGCGTGGACTCATCGGCAACGTCGTCGTCGTCACTTTCTGGGCGACCTGGTGTGCCCCGTGCCTGGATGAACTGCCGGTGCTATCGAGCTATGCCGCGCGTCACGCAGGCGATGGGCTGCAGGTGTTGGGATTCAGCCTCGATGCGAGCGAAGATATCGCCAAGGTAAACGCGGCGGCCGCGGCGCTATCCTTTCCGGTCGGTCTGCTTGGGAGCCCGTGGGCTGGTGGATACGGGCGCATCTGGCGCTGTCCGGTGAGCTTTGTCATCGATCGCAGCGGGCGACTCGTCGACAACGGCTGGGATGATGCGCAGCCGGCCTGGACCGAGGCGCGCCTCGAAGAGCTGCTCACTCCGCTTCTGGCGCGTCGATCCTGAACCTGCCGGACTACTCGAATCGATTCGAGAGAGTACCGATACCAGCAATCTCGATTTCGATAAGACTGCCTGGCTTCATCGAGCCAACGCCAAGCGAGGTGCCACAGAGGATCACGTCACCCGCTTCAAGCGTCATGTCGGCCGAAATCCTGCTCACCAGCTCTTCGACCGGAAAGCGCATGTCGCTGATCGGATAGTCCTGTCGGACTTCTCCATTTAGGCGAGTCACCACACGCAGCTGGTGCGCATCGAGTCCGGTCGCGATCGCCGGACCGAGGGGGCAAAAGGTGTCAAAGCCCTTGGCACGAGTCCATTGCGCGAAGGATGGATCCGAATTCAGGATCTCGGCGTGGGTCACATCGTTCACACAGGTGTAGCCGAACACTGCCTCAAGCGCCTCACCCGGTGCGAGCTGCCGGCATCGGCGCCCGATCACAATCGCCAGTTCTCCTTCGAACACGACCTTGCCTTCGCGCGCTGGTTTGCGAATGGTCGCGCCCGGGTCGAGATAGGAGTTGGGTGACTTGATGAAGTAAAGCGGCTCGGCAGGCGCCGCAAGCCCCTGCTTTGCAGCCAGAGCATGAAAGTTATTCCAGAGCGCTAGCACCTTGCCCGGTCGAACAGGCGCAAGCAGCGCGATATCGGCACGACTGATCAGACGATCGCTGGCCTTGCGCTCGCCAAACATGTCACCGGACCACACACGCACTGAATGGCCCTCGAGCGTGCCAAAGTGCTCGCTACCCGCGTGCGAGAAACGTACCCAGTGTTCGCGCATTTTTTCTCCTTGAAACGCCGCTGGCGCCAGAGCGCTCCGCTGCCCAATTGCTAGGGACCGATCCGACTCAGACATCTTATTCGATTCAAATCAAGGCGTGCGAATGGGTGCACTCTACCGGCAAGACGCCTGGCGCGCGTGACAGATCGTGACAGGCCCGTCGCTCACCACCTCGATGAATAGCGCTAGCATGAATTCCGTTACTCAATCACTTTGGATGAAATCATGCAGAACAAAACCTCGATGCTTCGGCAGTATCTGACTGGCTTCGCGCTGGCAGCTCTTTGTACGTTAATTCCAGGCGGCGCGTCTCTCGCCCAGCAGAACGGCAAAGACGGTGACCGACAGCAGTGGGAGCAGCAGCGACAACAACAGCGCCAGGAATGGGTGCGCGCGAAACTGGACAAGGATGAAGCGCGCCTCGAAATCAAGGCGTCCCAACAGGGTGCCTGGGACGAGTACGCGAACGCTCGCAAGGCACTTGCGGAGCATGCGCCTGGCAAGCTCCCGAAAGATGCCGACGCAGCAACTATCACAAAACATCACGCCGAGCGTGCCACCGAGATGGCCAGAAAGCTCACGACCCTTGCTGCCGCCACCGCGAAATTACAGGCTGTCCTGTCGCCGGATCAACGCAAGATTCTTGACCACATCGCTCGTCACCACCACCATCACGGTCACCATGGCTGGGGCATGAGGCATCACCATGGCATGGAACGCGGCGGCGATCGTGCGGACGGCGGCGAGTGGAATCACGGACCGCGCGATGGCGGATCCGGTAGCTGGGGCCCGAAGCCCGGCAGCGATGCCGCACCCGCGGCGAAATAGTCAGCGATTGATTAAGAAGTCCACGAACCCGATTGGAAATCCGCGCCAGGCCCGCGCGAGAGCACTCGCGCGGGCCTGGCCATGGCTGCTTTAGCTAGCCGTTCGATCCCGATGGCGGGCCGCTTTGCCCGCCTCCAGGACCTCGCGTCGGACGACACGCCATGGGTGGGGTGGATTGGTTTTGATTTCCCGAACTCTCGCCCGGACCCGGCGCGGGCGGCACAAAGCAGGTCCCGGTGAGATTGTCTCCGCGGCGTCCGGTGAAGCTGCACGTGGCGCCGCTGCTCTTGCCCTGGCAGGCCGCTATCGCCTCGGGTGGCGGGCCGCGGTGACGCCCCCCTTGCTGGGCGTCCGGTGATGCGCCATTGTCCGGCGGGGTTTGCGCCTGCGCCCCCAACGCGACAAGCGCGAGCGCGAAGGCAAAGCAGGCTGATTTAGTACTCTTCATCAGAATTTCTCCAGTAAGTGTTCATATTGAATGCCGGCGATCCGTGCTGCTGGCATCCGTCAGGGCTTGATCCGCTCTCACGAATTTGCGTTGCACGCGTTGCGCTTGCCCGCGACTCGCGAGGGTGCCAATTCAGTCTAGCCCTGCTTGGCTGCGCAGGTGATTACAATGGTGTAATGCCCGCGCAATCACAGCGTAATCTGCCCGCACGCGTCGAAGTAGCGATTAGGCGGCTGTGTGCGGTCCAGTGACGAAAAAATTTCTAATGCCAGTGCTTGGCTGATGACGGCTCGCCCTGGCCGGTGTCGAGGGCGCAGCGGCCCGCTCCTGGATGCGCAAGGTGCAGCGCGCGGTGGGGCATGACTTCGTCTCGGGGACTTCATGGATAAATGCTGGCGCGCAACTGTTTGCCTTGTTCTGGTTCTGACAGGTATCGCTGACCGGGCGATGGCGGCCTCGGATCCGCGCCAATTGATCGAGAGCGCTGGCCGGCGTCTGGCGCTTGCGCCGGTGGTGGCACACGCGAAGTGGGTCAGTGGCCAGGCGATTGAGGATGTGGCGCGCGAGAATCAAGTCATCGGCAACGCAGTCCATGAAAGCGGCTCCACAGGTTTGGATGCGCAGGTGGTACGCGCATTCTTCGCCGACCAGATCCTCGCCAGCAAGCTCGTCCAGATTCATCTGATGGCCCAGTGGCGGCGCGGCGAGGCTCTGCCAGAAGGGCCGGTGCCGGATCTGGCGCACACGGTGCGACCAGAGCTTGACGAGCTGCAACACCAGCTCATCCTCGGCTTGTCGCAGAACTCAGCCCTGCAAAGAGATTCCGGCTGTCGTCTTACGATCGCCGTCGCCCTCCAGCATTACGCTGACGAACGCAAGCTAGATGAATGGTTGCGCGGCGTACTGGACATCGCGTTCAGTCATTTTTGCATCGGTCCCTGAGCATGGAGAGTGCCATGCGCAATGCGACAGGGAGGTAGCCTTGAGGACCGGATTCAGCGCCCACGGACGAATCGATGTGTCGCACATCGGCCAGGTATTTGTCGCCGAGGTCGAGGGACCCTGGAATGAAGAATTGACCAAGTCATGGATCGCCCAGCTCTTGCCCTTGCTGACCGAACTCTCCCATGCTGGTCCGATTGCCGGCATCACCGTATTTCGCCGATCTATGCTCTTCACACCCGAGTCCCTGCAACTGATGAAGCGGGCTGCCGCATCCGGAGCGCGCGAGTTCCCTATCGTTGCGGTCGCCCACGTGATCGATCAGACCGTGGAGGGGGCGGACCTGATGGCGCCGGTACTGGCCGAGTATGATCGCCAGCTCTGGCCCGTTCAGCGCTTTGCGCATTTCGCGCAGGCGCTGCGCTGGATAGAGAGCCAGCTTGCCCTCCAGCGTCGGTGAGGGGGGTGGAGACCCAGCTTCGCGCCCGCGCGGTCGCTTGCAAGTCGCTACAATGCTTCGAATGAAAGCAATCGTTCGCAAGGCTGATCGCAGCGACCTGGATGATCTCGCGGTCATGTTTGATCAATACCGGCAGTTTTACGAACAGCCGGCCGACGCCGAGCGCGCCCGCAGCTACCTGGTAGCGCGCATGACCCAAGGCGAGTCGGTATTGCTGATTGCCCGGGACGAGAGCGGCATGGCGCTGGGATTTTGTCAGCTCTATCCAAGCTACTGTTCGGTTGCGACGGCCGCAATCTGGGTGCTCTATGATTTATTTGTCACCGAGAATGCCCGTCGCCACGGTGTGGCGGGGGCGTTGATGGAGCTCGCCGAGGATCTCGCCCGGAAAAGCGGCGCGGCCCGCCTCGATCTCTCTACGGCCCGCAGCAATGCCAAGGCGCAGGCCCTCTATGAGTCGCGCGGCTGGGTGCGCGATGAGGTATTCCTGGTCTACAGCCTGTCGTTTTGAAGGCGGCACGCGTCAAGCTCGGGCGCTCGTCACGGATTTTTCGCATTCAAGGCGCAACAATGGACGCTCGCACGATTACCTGTGCGACTTGCGACGCACGGGAACCAGTCTGTCATCCAGAGGAATAGCCATGCCGAGAAAGCCAGCTGCGAAGAAACCTAGCGCACCGGAGGGATTGCGCCGACATCACAAACATATCGCCCTGGTACTGCAAGGTGGGGGTGCGCTGGGCGCCTACCAGGCAGGCGTTTACGAGGAGCTTTTCAGCACGCGCTATCAGCCGGACTGGATCGCGGGTGTGTCAATTGGTGCCATCAATGCGGCGCTGATTGCCGGCAATCCGCCGGCGCGCCGGATAGAGCGGCTTTCGGAATTCTGGCATCTGGTGTCCTCAGGCGTGGGACACGTGGCTACGCACCTCTCGCAGTCACCGTGGATGGATCCCGAGGGCTCGTTCACTCAGCCACGCAGCGCTTTCAACCAGTTCTCGGCGATGTGGTCGGCCGTGCTTGGCATACCCGGGTTCTATCGTCCGCGCGTACCTCCGGCCTGGTTTCAACCGGACGGAGCGCCCGGTGCATTGAGCATCTACGATACGGCGCCACTGCGCGAAACGCTTCTGGAGTTGATCGACTTTGATCTCATCAACAGCAAGAAGGTGCGCCTGTCGGTCGGCGCCGTCAACGTGACCACCGGCAACTCCGAATACTTCGATAATTTCGAGCGCACTATCGGCCCGGAGCACATTATGGCCAGCGGCGCCTTGCCCCCGGCATTTGCGCCAGTGGTGATCGATGGGCAGGCCTACTGGGATGGTGGCATCGTCTCGAACACGCCCCTGCAATACGTGCTCGATTCGCGCAGCGATGACAGCCTGATGGCGGTCCAGGTGGATCTGTTTAGCGCGCGCGGCGTGCTGCCAGCCAACCTGTCCCAAGTCCAGCAGCGGCAGAAGGACATCCTCTACTCGAGTCGAACCCGCTATAACGCCAACATGGCCGCTCAGGTCGCCAACTCACGCAAAGCCTTGCGCGAGCTGCTGGCGGCACTCCCGACCAATCTCAAGCGCGGCCTGGATGCGCAAACCCTGGCAGAGATCAACCGCAGCGCGCCGACCGATATCGTTCACCTGATATACCGGCAAAAGACTTATGAGCTCGAATCCAAGGACTACGAGTTTTCACGGGTCTCGGTGATGGAGCACTGGCAGGCCGGGCAGCGCGACATGCGCGATACGATCACCCACCCGGACTGGCTGAGCTCAGTGGGGATTGACGATGGTGTTACTCAGTACGATCTGACGCGCCATACCAGACCTGTATGACGCTGACTCGAGTCTGCGAGAAAGTGCCCAAGGAGTTATGCTTGGCAGCCAGCCTGTCCCGATGATTGGGGACTTGAGGATCAAGGAGTAGGGAGATGAAGACCAAGTTTTGGCTGGCTTGCCTGGCTGCCCAGGGTCTTTGTGGCGCAGCCGCAGTCGCGCAGAGTGTCAGTGGCACTGATGTGAGTCCGATGGATTCGGTTATCAGCAGTACTCCCGCGACCGAGCGCACACGACCCTTCGGAGTGGGCGAAAAGATCGCTTACTTCGTCAATATCCGGGACGGGGACAAGGTGAAGTCGCCGTTTCGCGTTGCCTTTGCCGTTTCAGGCATTGGTGTAGCTCCGGTGCGCGCCGGTGACATACCCAACACGGGTCATCACCATATTCTGATCGACCTGCCACTGCCGGCCGATCTGAAGGCACCCATCAAGTTCGATGCGCCAAACGAATACGAACACCAGCACTACAAGCACTTTGGTGGCGGCGAGACCGAGACGGTGCTCGATCTTCCGCCGGGACGTCATACGCTGCGCCTGTTGTTCGCGAACTACCAGCATGTTCCGTATTACATTACCTCCAAGCCGATCACCATCGAGGTTCTGCCAAGCGCTACGCCACGCTAGCTTCGCGCCTGCTTGCGCAGTTGCGCCTTGCGCGGCGTGCGCGCCTGAAATTCCAGTCTCTTTTTTTGCGAGTGTGTTCCATGTCACGATATCCGGCCCCGATCCTTCTGGCTTGCCTCGCACTGGCCCCGTGCGCGCAGGCTGCCGATGATCCAATCGCAGCGCTGCCTAAGATTCGCGACGCTGCGCTGCATTCCGACTGGGCCTATGAGCGCCTGACCGATCTGACCGACCTGATAGGGGCACGCCTGGCGGGCTCGCCCGGCGCGCAGGCAGCGGTCCAGCAACTCGCTGCGGCCTTGCGCCACGAGGGCATCTCGGTGACGCTCGACCCCGTAATGGTTCCCCATTGGGTGCGTGGCGTGGAGCGCGCCGAGCTGGTGGGCTACAAGGACCGGCCCGCGGGGATCAGCCAGCGCATCGTGCTGACGGCCCTCGGTAGCTCGTCCGCAACACCGGAGGACGGACTGACCGCGCAGGTGCTGGTGATTCACGACTTCGAAGAGCTCGCGCGCCGTGCCAGCGAGGTCAAGGGCAAGATCGTTCTCTACACGGGGGCATTCGACAAGGATCTTGCGGAGAACGGCTATGCGGGTCCGGGCTACGGCCAAGCGGGGCGGTATCGCTTTATCGGTCCGGCCAAAGCGGCGGCCCTTGGCGCTAGCGCCGTGCTGGTACGTTCAGTCGGAACCGCCGATTTCCGGATTCCGCACACCGGTGCAACGCTATTTGGAGACACCACTCCGATTCCCGCTGCGGCGGTCACCACCGAAGATGCGCTACTGATCGAGCGCCTCGCGCGACGCGGAGAGCCGGTCACCATGCACCTCACTCTGACCCCGCAGACATTGCCGGATGTCGAGAGTGCCAATGTTATTGGCGAAATCCCGGGAAGCGACCCAGGGGCCGGAGTCGTAGTGGTTTCCGGTCACGTTGATGCCTGGGATTTGGCGCAGGGCGCAACCGACGATGGCGTCGGAGTCATCGCGGCCATGGCCAGCCTGAAGATCCTGCACGACTTGCACCTGGAGCCGCGCCGCACCATCCGTTTCATTGGCTGGATGAACGAGGAAAATGGCTCACGCGGGCGGCTGGGCTATACCAAGTTGCACGGTGAGGAGTTTGCAAGGCATGTCGCTGCCATTGAAAGCGACTTCGGCGGTGGGCGCCCGCTCGGTATTACCACCAACGTTCCCAAGGAAGGTGCCAGCGCGATCCAGAAAATGCTGACTGTTCTCGAGCCGCTGGGTGCGACGGTCCTGCAACGGGTGGACGGCAATCTAGGCTCCGACCTCGCAGACATGGAGAGCAAGGGCGTGCCAGTCTTCGAGCCCCTCGTCGACGGACGGCACTATTTCGATTATCACCACACACCCGCGGATACGCTCGACAAGGTCGATCAGGACAATCTGCGGCGCCAGGTTGCAGTTCTAGCAGTCCTCGCTTATTACCTCGCCAACCTGGATCCCGCACCTCCGCGCCTGGCCACCCCCTGATCGAGTCCGAAAGATTCACTCGCCGGTCATGTGGACCACGGGCGAGGTCTGCACGGTCGCCTCGCCCAGACTCATCCAGATCTCGCCTTCCTGAACCATCACCTGGACGGCGAGGTTGCGCTGGGCGAGTGCGGCGATTCCGAGCGTGAAGTCGCTAGCCAGCTCGACCACGCGCAGGTTGGACAGGCGCATCAGAAGAGCGCTGTTCTGAGTCCACCAGAGCGTCGCTGCGCGTCCTCCGTAGGTATACAGCACCACCCGATCAGCGCGACCGCACGCGCGCCGCAAAAGGCGCTCGTCAGGTAAGCCCACTTCGATCCACAGGCGCAGCCGGCCGTCCAGATCGTGCTGCCAGGCAGTGGCCTCGTCCTCACTGGAGATGCCCCGGCCGAACGCGAGACCTTCGTTCAGATGCAGCGCATAAGCGAGAAGGCGTACCAACAGGCGCTCTTCCGTTTCAGAAGGATGACGCGCCAGCGACAGGCTGACTGTTTCGAAATGGGCTCGATCGAGATCGTTGACCTGCAATTCGATCTTGTAGATGGTGGCACGCAGGGCCATCGCAATTCCCGACAGATGAATGCTCCACGAACTCGGAGCGCGCCCATTCTAAGCGATCACAGTCGCGCCCGGTGTCCCCGCGTCGATGATGCCCTCCCGATAAAACCAGCGAGCGTCGATGCGCTCGAAGCGGCTGCATTCAGTGAGGGTGTGCGCGCGGCCGCCGATCCGGTAGACCGCGCGAAAACTGACGGTGCCGCAGTTCTCGCCAGGCCCAACCGGTGGCGCCGAGATGACTTCAAGACGGATCCATTGCTGATCCGCCGATAGGACAAGCTCGCCCGGACGTGTCTCTGGGTGCCAGGTCATAAGCAGATAGGGCGCAAGGCCCAGCGCGAACGCGCTGTAGCGCGAACGCATCAGGGTCTCCGGGCTCGGCGGCAGCAGGGACTCGTGATGGTAGGGCGCGCAACACACGGTGTATTCGAGCGCGCTGCCACAAGGACACGCACCCCTAGCAACGGGTCGCCTATTTTTTCTCAAGAGCCTGTCGCAACAGTTTGCCGACCAGACTCGTGTCGCCGGTGCCGGGAGTGCGGCGTCCCTTGGCCGCCGTCGTGGCCGCGCCAAACTTGTTCGACGTGCCCAGTCGACCCGTGCGCGCGTCAAGTTTCTTGCCCTTGAGCTTCTCAAGGTCGGTTTTTTTCATCGGTATTCTCCGGTGGAACTCGCCTGCCCACTCGCGCGTGGCAAAGCGGCCAGCCAGCGGTCCAGCTGTCGGGCGAAGCTCTGCAGGTCGGACTGGCTCAAAGCGCTCGGGCCGCCGCTGTTTATTCCCTGGTCACGTAGCGAACTCATGAAATTGCGCAGATCGAGCAGCTCGCCAATGTTCTCGGCACTGAAAACCTCGCCGCGCGGACTGAAGGCAATGCAAGACAGGGCGAGCACTTCGCTGGCCAGGGGAATGTCCGCGGTAATGACCAGATCGCCTGCCTGTGCCTGCGCGACAATGTAATTGTCGGCCACATCAAAGCCATGCGCGACCTGGATCGAGCGCAAATGGGGTGAGGGTGGCAGCGATAGCGTTTTATTGGCCACTAGATTGGTTTGGATACCGGTACGCCGTGCTGCGCGATACAGGATCTCCTTGACTGGCTTGGGACAGGCGTCGGCGTCGACCCAGATGGTCGGATTGGGACGGCGCTCGTTCATGGGGGAACTTGTCTCAAGCCGCCCGCCCACCGGCCCTGGCGGGCCGTCAGGCGAGTCGCTAGAGATCAGCCTGGAACCGGGCTCGGATTGTCCGAGAGCAGGGAGTCCTCAATCTCGACGCGATTGCGACCCTTGTGTTTGGCACGGTAGAGCGCCGCGTCAGCAGCGCCGATTATGCGTTCGAGCCCGAAGGCTTCCGATTCGCAGGCAGCCAGACCAATGCTGATGGTGGCGCTTAGCGAGCCGACCGGCGTGGCAATATGTTCGCTGGCTACGAAATCGCGTACCCGTTCGCACACGGCGCGGCCGGTCTCGAGATTGCAGTCGCTCAACACCGCGATGAACTCCTCACCACCAAAGCGACCCACCGAATCAAACTCGCGCACGGCACGACGCAGTCGTGTCGCGAGTTCGACCAGCACCGAATCACCTGCCTGATGGCCGTAGGTATCGTTGAGTCTCTTGAAGTCATCGACGTCGAGCATCGCGACGCACATCGGCGCACCGCGCTTGGCACGCGCCAGTTCCGCGCCGAGCAATTCGAGAATCGCCGAGCGATTCCAAAGGCGCGTGAGCCCGTCGATGGATGCCTTGCGCTTGAGTTCGTCGCATTCGCGCATCAGGTCGTCCTGGGTGTCGCTCAGGCGACCGCGCTGCAGTTCCGATTCGACCAGCGCCGCCATGTCGCGCAACTCATCGAGCTCGCCCGGCTTGACGCTGCGTGGTGTGCGATCAATTACGCATAACGCGCCAATCCGGCTGCCATCGCTCGCGTGCAGCGGGTGCCCTGCGTAAAAGCGAATGTAGGGCTCGCCGGTTACCAGAGGATTGTCAGCAAAGCGTGGATCGGCTGCGGCATTTTCGACGACAAAGGTGTCCTCATCGAGAATCACGTGTCCACAGAAGGAAACTTCGCGCGATGTCTCCTTGATCTCGGTGCCGTGTGCCGATTTGAACCACTGGCACTTCTCGGCGACGAGACTGACGAGGGCGATGGGCGTGCCCATCAGGCGCGCGGCGATTCGGGTGATGCGATCGTAACGCTCCTCCGCAGGCGTGAACAATATGTTCATCGCGCGCAGGGCAGTCAGGCGCGTTGATTCGTCCGGCGGAATCACTGGGGCTTGCATCAGTTACATCCCTCCATCGCAGCCCAGGCAGTGGGGCCTGGGCGCCGGCTGGACTTTCCACTTGCGGGGCGGCGCCTTATAGGTATCTGGGCCGAACCCAGCTTGTCCGACTCGGTTGCGCCATTAGACCTTGGATTGTAATGGTCTTTTTGTCCCGACTACACCACCTAGTAGTCCGAAAGAACCGCGCGATGTCCCAAACATTGCAATAAAGCCACATTCGAGTCGTCCCGCTACGGTCGTGCGCCCCGGTATTGGACGCCTAAGGGGTCCCGCCCGGGACGCGCCCCCGGTCGAAGATTGTGCACCGGAATCGGGCAGGGGTCCGGGATTCCGGGGATGCAATAGGAGGGATAGGTTCGGTAACCCGCTCGGAAACGGTAGGATCCTAGGCCACCTTATCCCCAAAGAGCACCCGGATCTCCCATGAGTTCGCCTGCGTCCATGCGCATCATTCAGTCGGCGCAATTACGCCTGGAACCCCAGACGCGTCAACACGCCCTCGAAATGTTTGAGCTGCTCAGCGACCCGATGATCTATCGCTATGGCGGGGCTGCGCCCGAATCGCTCGAGTGGCTAGAAGCGCGCTACGCGAGACTCGAATCGCGGCTTTCACCCGACGCCGGCGAACACTGGTTGAACTGGGTGATCCGCACCAACGATGACTGCGCTATTGGCTATGTCCAGGCGAGCGTACGAATCAATGGTGACGCCTTGATCGCCTACGAGTTGGCGAGCCCTTTCTGGGGTCGCGGTCTGGGCCACGAATCGGTCGCAGCGATGCTGCTGGAACTGAGTGTGCAGTTTGGTGCGCGTCAGGCCTTCGCGCTGCTGCATCGCGAGAACCTGCGCTCACGAGGCCTCCTCGAGCGCCTGCGCTTTTTGCCTTGCGCGACGGACCTGTGGTCGGGACAGGCGCTGAGCGCCGATGAGATGCTGATGTCGCGGCGCCTGGGCAAGGGATGGGTCGCCTCGCTGCGATGAGGCCTTAGCCGCGCGGTCATGTCCTCACTACGGGGGCGCCCCTCTGGAGCGCCCCCGCGCAGGGCCCTAGACCAGCGTCAGACGGACGTCGATGTTGCCGCGCGTAGCGTTGGAGTAAGGGCACACGACGTGAGCCTTATCGATCAGTGCCTGGGCCTCGCCACGGGGCATCCCGGGTAACGAGATCTTGAGCTCGACTTCGACACCAAAGCCATTGGGAATGCCGCCGATGCCGACCGATCCGTCGATCGCGACATCCTTGGGCAACGCGATCTTGTCACGCCCCGCGACAAACTTCATGGCGCCAATGAAGCAGGCACTGTAGCCGGCGGCGAACAATTGCTCGGGATTGGTACCGGGCGCGCCATTTCCACCCAGTTCTTTGGGAGTTGAGAGAGTGAGATCAAGGCCACCCTCGGGAACGGCGGCACGGCCGTCGCGCCCGCCCGTGACGTGGGCGTGAGCACGATAGAGAACTTTTTCGATTGACATCAGTAGACTCCAGATCGGGTTGAGAGAAATAGTGGCTTCAAGTATCGACCGGGGCGCCGGTCCGGTCGGCGGATCGCCCCTGATGGGATCAAGGACGAGGGATTCGGCGATTCAGGGGGGCATGAAAAACTCGTGCGAATCCGAGTCAGGCGTTCGAGAGCAGGTTATGGCGCAGCTTTACGAGGCTGTCGCGCATCACGACCAACTCCTCGGGTGAGCAGCCGCTGGCGCAAAACACCCCCTTGGGGATGGCCAGTGCACGGCGTTTCAATTCGCGCGCCTTGGCGGTCAGACTGACTATGACCTGGCGCTCGTCATTCTCGGCGCGGCGGCGCACCACCAGATCCTGCGCTTGCATGCGCTTCAGAAGGGGTGTGAGGGTGGGCGAATCGAGCATCAGCTGCGCAGTGATCTCCGACACCATCTGATCATCGCGCTCCCAGAGGACCAGGAGCACCAGGTACTGCGGATAGGTCAGATCAAAATTATCCAACAGGCGTCGATAGACGCGATTCATTGCGAGGCTCGTCGAATAGAGCGCGAAGCAAACTTGTTCGCTGAGCATCAGGGATCCGACTGACTTGGCACCCGGGTCTTTTCGTTTGGCAGGCATGACGATAAATTATATCGTACACGATCTAATGTCAAGCGATCTAATCGACTGCAACGCAAAGACTCGCGCGAATTCGGACTCGGGCACAATGACTAGAGCTAACCTCAGGGATCCAGGGATGGTTCCGGTCATCGGATGTTGGTTTGGGCAAATTTCAACAAGAAGGGGACGGTCATGCGCAAGGCGGTCGAGTTGAAGAAGGCCTATCGGCTCCTCAATCACGGTCCGACCGTGCTCGTCACAAGCGCTGCGGGCGCGGATCGAAATCTCATGGCCGCAGCCTGGAATATGCCGCTCGACTTCGATCCGCCCAAGGTCTGCGTGGTGATCGACAGGAATACCTTTACGCGCGGCCTGATCGAAAAGTCCGGCGAATTCGCTTTGTGCGTGCCGACCCGTGATCAGGCGGTCATGGTGGCGGGGGTCGGCGACTGTTCGGGACGCGACAGCGACAAATTTCTGCGCTTTGGAATCGCGACTTTTGAGGCCCAGAAAATTTCGGCCCCACTGGTTGAGTCCTGTGCTGCATGGCTGGAGTGCCGGGTCATTCCCGAAGTCCATAACCAGACGAAATATGACCTCTTTGTCGCAGAGGTCCTTGCCGCGCAGGCAGATACTGAGGTCTTTAGCGACGGCCGCTGGCACTTCGAAGCGGGGCGAGCTGCCTCGATCCACCACATTTCCGGAGGGGCGTTCTTCGAGACCGGTGAGGCTTTTGCAGCGCGCGAGTGATCGCTCGCGCGCACTGATCAGTCAGTATCTGACCATTCCAGGAAAGCCTTCGAATTCGTGTGCGTAAGTTCCGTCGCTGGTGACGGACCGCCAAGCATGCATGATGCGCTCAATTATCTCGGAATCGGTTTCCTTATCGAATGCGAAATAGATCTCCGTCTTCAGGTTTGACAGCGGATAGATCTGGACAAACTCACAGTACAGGGGGATGCGCTTGCAGAGCATGGGCGCCGTGGAATCATTGATCGTGATTCCATCAATGCGGCCTGCTTCGAGTTTCTTGAGCAGGGTTTCGACGTCGTTGGAAGGTTGCAGCCCGGGATCGCCGTCCGCAAGGCCGAGCGAGCGCAGGTAGCTGTCCCGAAAGTCACCGCGGATCGTGCCAATGCGCAGGCGTTTCAGATCATCCACTGTCTTGATTGGCGGCAGATTGTGGCCTTTGAGACCGAAGATGCCATGACGCACGATGAGTTCGACGCCACCCCACACGAAGAAGGCCTCGCGATCGGGACTGCGCGCGATCGGCGCAATTATCACGTTCGGCGTCGATTGAGCGAGCTTGAGCGCGCGCGCCCAGGGCATCACGTCGATATGACAGGCGTAGCCCGCGCGCCGGACCGTGATGCAGACGATCTCTGCGGCGGGGTTGATCAGGGCTGCCGTTTCCGATCCAAGCGGCGTGGGCTCCGACTTGAGGGCCCCGGGCTCGGACTTCAGCGTTCCCGAGAGGTTGTCTTCGGTTACAACCGTGATGCTCGGGATGTCCTGGCCGGCCTGCGCGCACGGTACAACGATCATCGAAAGTGTCAAAATCACACAGCGGTGAAAGAGGTGGCGCGCCGCGCGGCTAGTAAGGCTGCTCATCAATCGAGCATAGTCTTCGCAAACGGCGCTAGCAATAGAACCGGACAGGTGGAGCTTCCTACCCGAAGTGCAGTGCGGACTAGAACAGATCGTCAAAGCGCAGGGAGTAGCCAAGCCCGACAAAGCGCGCCGCGAAATTGCTGCCGACTCCAAAGCCCAGGTGGAAGTCGAATTGTTGCGTGCGGGTCGTGCGGTAAGAGCCGCCAAAATTGAAGCTGTGGCTGGCAGTAGCGCCGCTGTGCTCGTCACTGATGAATTCAGCGAACAGGTCCGAGCGCGGATCTAGTTCGCGTTCAAGACTTACTGTGCCTTCGGACTTTGCGGCTCCCGGCGTCCGATTACTCGGCCAGTAGACTGTCAGCATGCCATTGACCGACCATTTGTCAGCGACCTCAACGCTCCATGGGAATTGCAGGTAAGGCGCAAAACCGTCCCGCGAAACGCTGCGCGCCGCGCCGGGCGTAGCGACGCCCGCCACTGCCGACAAACTCATTTCCTCTGGTAACCAGTCGATCTGGTGCTTTATCCCCGGACTCATGGCAGAGAAACCGGTCGGACCCCGCCCGGAATAAGTTTCGATGAAATCGGGTAGGTCGACGAGAATCTCGGTACAACTACCGAGGCCGAATCGCATTCGGGTGTTGGTGCCGTCGAGCGCATCTGTGCCGAGGCCGCGCGTCCAGTTGACGCCGTTTTCGAGTTGCAGACTATCGAAGGGCACAACCAAGCTCGAGTTGGTCACGTCGGGGCGATCGGTAGCGATGTCATCATCGCTCCCTGGACAGGGTTGGGCGGCGCACACCAGGGGCAGGGCGAGCACGGACGAGAGCGAGCCGCCAACGAGCCATGCCCGGGCCCCCCGCGCAGCGGTCGACGAGACTCGCGAGTAGCATCGCGAGGAGTCTTGCAGGTGCCGATCATGCCATAGGGCCGAGCGATCCCGCATGGTCATCCAGCCAGGTCCAGGCGCCAGTTGCTACTGATCATCCTATGGCCTTTCGGATACTCGAAGTCGAGATCGCCAAGATGCTCGAAGCCGAGCCTGCGACAGATCGCATTCGAGGCGTGATTGTCGGGTGCGGGAAATGCGTGCAGATAGCGATGTACCCGCTCGGCTCTCAGTACGGCGATCAGAGACGCGGCAGCTGCCTTGGCGACGCCCTTGCCCTGGAATTCCGTAAACACCTGCCAGCCAGTCTCATAGACTGTCTGCTCCAGCCAGACGCGCTCCCAGAATCCGATCGATCCGCACGCCTGCCCCTGGCAATTGATCGTGAACATGCGTGTACGACCTGGCGTGGCGTCCGCGAGGTAGCGTGCGTGCCGGACGCGCAGTTGCTCTTCCGATTCCGGTCTGCCCAAGTGGCGCATCTGTTCGGGCGCATTGATCCTTTCGAGCACAAAGAAGTCGCCTTCGGACCATGGCCGCAATTCGACCGTGTCGTCACATGGCATAGCTTGCGCCAAGTGTAAGAGTCCAGCGTGGAAACAGCTGATAGCCTTCGAGGCGACTGAAGATCGGCACCTGGATGAATCCATAGGCGTGCAGGCTGTGCCCAAGGCTCGTGGTGAGTCCCGGGCTCAGATATATAACGGTCCCACCGGTGTCGGTTGAGTCAGCCAGTACGCCCTGATCGGCGCTCTTGTGGGAGATATTGAGTTGCAGTTGCGGAACCAGATCCGGGTCTTCCTCATAACGCACGCCCAGACTCAGGGTCCCGAGATTCCCCGGGCGGTACGTCGCACCAGGTTGGTTAAGCGCCTCCGCTACCGCCGCTTGAAATTGGCCGCTCACGAAGGCGTCGAAGTTCTGGCTGACGGCTTCGTAGTAATAGGCGCCAAGGATAAGGTCCGTGCTGCCCGTTCCGGGATTCAGGCTCGTATCGAGCGCGGTGCCGGCGTTCGGCCCTCCGGAAAAAAACACCGGATTACGTCCGACGGTGGAACCAGTGTTCAGATTCTGGCCGCCGTAGTCTCCCGTCGGGAGTTTGATGCCAAACTGCAGGCCCAGGTTGTGGGTCGGCAGGATGCCCTGGTAGCTTGCCAGGAGTTTGATGTCGCCTAAGCCCGTGCTGTCGGCCGCGCTGACATCGGCCGGGCCGAGCTCGGTGGGTAGAGCATTGCCGTAGGTCGTGTGGCTGCGATCAATGTAGGGAAAGATCGCTGTGAGATTCCACGATGGATCGGGCGTGTAGCTTGCCCCGAGATTGACGTAGCGATTGATCGTTTGTCGCTCGACCTCCTGCTTCGCCGGGCCGGTATTGATGATGGCGAGCTCCGGTGCCGGGATCGCCTGGGTCCCGGTCCGGAGTTGGTCCTGATCGATAAAGTCATACTCCACATTGAACCGCCATCCCGGCAACGCGGAATATCCCATGGCCGCATCGGAACTCAGTGAGCAGCCACAGGTCGCGCACGCACTGGCGAGTTGTGGAGCGCACGCGGCCAGTAGCCCCACCGCAGTGCTTGTGAGCCGATGCACAGTGATTTTCATGTCGACTTCTTCCTGAATGAATGTCGCGAAGCAACGCCAGCGCCCCATCAGGACCGCGACGTCTCACGGAATTAACTAGTCAGGAAAGCTTGGGTGGGCCGCGGGGCTGGGGCTCAAGCCAGAGCGCTGTGGGTGCGACTCGATTGGACTGTGCCTGCGCGATGATGGTGGGCCGCGCTTCGGCCACGCTCGGCGCATGCAACACCGGCGGCAGCGCAAAGCTGCCGGCGTGTGCAAAACAGAAGGGACACGAGAGCCCCTTATCGTGATCCGGCGATTTCTCGCGGGAAGAGTCGTTGCGCGCATGGTCCATCGCCAATGAGAGGCAATGATCCCGCAGTTCCATCCGCTGCCCCGTCATTACGGCAACGAAGGCGGTTACCGCCGGCGCCCAGGCGTTGAGCATGATGGCAAAAATCGCCAGCCGAACTACCAGAACACGTCCGGTTCGGGACCTCGGTGAAATTCTGCGCCGAGTAAACATGCCTCAAAGTATAGCGCACGCGACGAGGCGCTCACCCGCTTACTGCGCAGCCGTACCTGCCCAGCTGCGGCTGTGCTACGGGTGGAATCACTCAAGCGCAAGGTGGGCGCGCCACTCGTTTTCGACCACGCCAAAGAGGGATGATCCCACTCGAGCAAACTGAGATCTCGCCTCTCAGGCAGGCTTGATGCGCGCCAGACACTCCAGCAGCCGTGGAATCTGGTTGTGGCTTATCGCTGCGATCTTCCACGCATTCGATACTCGAATCAGGGTGTAGATCCCTTGGAAGTCATAAAGGCGCTGACCCCTGCGGTCGAGAAAGTCGGACTTGAGCGACACCGAAACCAGCCGTGGTGACAGTTGGGTGACGATGATCTCGCTAGGTCTGCTGGCGGTAGCGCCGATCTCGCGATGCCAGCCCAGTACCCGTTCGACTGCCTTGCGGCACTCGTCCTGATTGGCTATCGGTAGCTGAGATACGGTCTCGGCATCGCTGACGACATGACAAGGATAGGCAAAATGCGTGGCGATGGCAGCAGAATCGTTGCGCCAGAATGCGGCGCTGTAGGCCGAAAAAAAGGCCTCGACTTCGCCGCGAATCCCTTCGGATGCCATGGGCACCGCGGCCTATAGGCCCGGGGTGTTGATCGAATCGGTCGGTCGAGCTCGGGCTATTGGATTGCCCGTAAGGACCGATGCCAGGGCCGCCTGATGCTGCACGAAGGGCTGGGTCGCGTCCTCAAAGCGCTTGGCGAGCAGATCAAGCCGGTCATAGAGCTGGAAGAATTCAGCGACCGAGTGGACATTTCCCTGCACATGATCAACTCTTAGTGCCTCGAGCGCCGCGCGTGCTTGGTCAAATTCATGCCGCGCGCGGATCAGTTCCGTAAACTGCTGCCTGGTAGTCATCGTGTGTCCCCGAACGCAGAGCGGACGCTGCCGCACACAGACAAGAGTAATTACTTGTTGTGGCAGCTTTGTGTCGACTGCCTATGGCCCGATATCTGGCCGGCCCCTGCTCATCCAGCTTTCCGACAAGACTGTTTGCGGGTCGTCGGGCTGCTCTACATTGATCCTCGAGTGGTGACTTTCCTTTAATTCCGATAGGTTTGCAAAGGCGCACGAGGCGAATAAACTGATCCTATCGATGCGAGCTTGTTCAATCCCTCTGGGGTGCGCTTAAGCACTTCTCGGCGGCCCAATCGATGTACGTCTTCGAAGGATGAGTTGCGCAATGGGCATCATCATCACTGCATTTGAGCGGTCGCCCGACGGCGGTAAGGGACTGGCGCGCGATACCCGTGTTCGTTGGGCGCTTGAAGAGGTGGAACAACCCTATAAAGTCCGCTTCGTTTCTTTCCAGGCGATGAAGGAGCCCGCGCATCTGGCAGTGCACCCTTTTGGCCAGATTCCGACCTACGAGGAAGGGGAGTTGACCCTGTTCGAGACGGGTGCGATCGTGCTGCATATTGCGACGCGTTTTGGCGGGCTGCTGCCAGACGTTGAACATGCGCGGGCACGGGCGATCACATGGATGTTTGCAGCGCTCAACACGATAGAGCCTCCGATCCTTGATCTCACAACAGCCAGGATCCATGAGGGCGACAAACCGTGGAGAGATGAGCGCCTTCCTCTGGTAGCAGATCGCGTACGCGCCCGACTTACTCAACTTTCACCACGTTTGGCCGATGCAGAGTGGCTAGATGGTGCATTCAGCGCGGGCGACTTGATGATGGTCTCGGTTCTCCTGAGGTTAAGAGCATCGGGGATTCTGGATGAGTATCCCGGGCTTGCAGACTATGTGGCCCGTGGCGAGGCGCGTCCCGCCTATCAGCGGGCATTCGCAGCACAATTGGCCGTCAATAGGGCCCAAGCGGTGGCCGGCTGAGTGGACGCGGCGCTCACGGTCTCCCAATAAGGGCACGATGAATCGGGGAGAGGCTTTCGGGGGTATTGGAGAAGTATCCTTACTCGCGCGATTGAATGCTACCAGGGCGGCGCCAGCATCGGGAATGACTATGACCAACAGATCGACCGACGACAGCAAACCAGGCTCGACGCTGCCCTTGTATTCGGGCGAATGGATCGATGGCGGAGCACACTTTGACGGACCATTTACGGCGCACGGTCGCGTGAGGTTCCGCTTTGACGAAGATCTGGCTTTTTGCGAGGCGGAGGGGCCCTTCAACGCCGAATTCTTTGAGGGCTTGACCCGTCTCTCGGGTGTGATTCGGGAGCGGGCTCTGAAAAAGCCGCCCAGGGGATTCGTCGTAAGCTATCTGAAAAGCATTCTAATAACCCCCGAATCGATCGGAGCCTACCGAGTTTTTCTCAATGGTCCCCGAAACGCCACTTTTGTTGCCTACGTGATTACGCCCGACGTCGAAGGACGGGCGGTCATGCTTCCGGTCCTGAAAGGACTCTGGGACGAGTCCGAGCGCGAGTATCGTGTCTTCGAACAATTGGAGGAGGCGACGACCTGGGCGCGTGCAAAGCTTGCGGGTCTATGATCTGCCGGGGTGGTTCGCGACCAAAGACGCCGAAGTTCGGACCTGGCGGAGTAGCGTGGGACGCCTGTGGCGCCGAAGGGTCTTTGATCCCACTTCCCAGAGGGTAAGCAGGGGTCACTTGTACATCGGCACGAGGGTCGGAAAGGGGTCAAAATCCAGTCGGCGCCAACATGCTGGGCTCATCGTGCGCGGTCTCTATGACGGCGACTACGACAAGACGAACCTGCCGAAAGAGCTGGTCCTCTCGAACTACTTCCAGGTCCGTGACGGCAAGATTGTTAGCCTTATCATCATTTTCAACAAGACATCGCCGTTTTGACGATGGCTGCGTCAAATCGGCCAGGCAGCGCCGTCAATTCATCGGCCTCCCACTCTCCGCGCACCGCGCCAGCACTCCATCTCGAGGAGCCGGATCTAGACGCCTGCGGTAAGGTGGCAGGCGGTAGGCGGGGTCAGCCGAAATGCGCGACGCCGCCGTCCCGGCCTAATCGCGAGCGCCGCGGTGCGACTCGAAGCGCCGTCTCGTTTCAGCCTCGTCGCGCGCGCCAAAGGCATAGTTCGCTTCAAGCCACATCACGTTGATGATGCCAAAAGCGAGTGCGAGGCCAAGGCCGAGAATCCAGGTGAAGTACCACACGGGCAAGTCCTTCTCAGTAAGCGTTATGGCTTTGCTCGCGGATGTGCTCGACAGTAATTCGGCCGCGCAGTACCCGATACACCCACGCCGTGTACAACAGTACGATCGGCAAGAAGACGGCGACAACGATCAGCATGATCCACAGCGTCTTGTGGCTCGATACGCCATCCCAGACAGTGAGGCTGCTGGCAGCATCCAGATTCGAGGGTAAGATGAAAGGAAACAGCGAGAGTCCGGCCGTGGCGATGATACCGGCAACGGCAACTGCACTGGCGACGAATCCTGTTACGCGCCAGATGCGCCATGCGGAGGCACCTGAGAAGAGCGCTGCCGTGATGGCCAGCGCGGGCACTGCCCACAGCCATGGCATTCCTGCGTAGTTGCCGAGCCAGCCGCCGGGGACGCTTGCGACCGATTTTTGCAGCGGATTGAGTGCAGTACCCGGATCGCCCATGTGCGTCACGCTATAGCCAGGCATGTGCGAGATCCACAGCCCCCCAGCGACAAACAGTATGACGACCAAAGCCGCAAGGACCGGCACAATCCTACGCGCGCGCATCTGCACCGCACCCTCGGTTCTCATCATGAGCAACGCACCACCATGCATGGCCAGCATCGCTGCCGACACCACGCCGCAGAACAGGCCAAACGGACTAAGCTGCGCCAGCAAGCCTTCGCCGTAGGTAATCTGCATCGTACTATCGAATCGAAAGGCGACCCCGGTGAACAGATTGCCGATCGCCACTCCGAACACCAGCGATGGCACAATGCCGCCAACGAATAGTGCCCAGTCCCAGAAGTGGCGCCACGCTGGCGGCGCCAATTTGCTGCGGTAGTCAAAGCCCACGGGTCGCAGAAAAAGTGCGCACAGGGTCAGGACGAGCGCGAGATAAAATGTCGAAAAGCCGGCCGCATATACAAGCGGCCATGCCGCGAACACCGCCCCACCACCGAGCACCAGCCAAACCTGGTTGCCTTCCCAGGTTGGGCCGACCACGTTGATCGCCACGCGCCGCTCCTCGTCTGTCCGTCCCACAAACGGCAGGAGCATGGCCACGCCCAAATCGAATCCATCCATCACCGCAAATCCGACAAGCAGCACGAGCACGATCGCCCACCAGATTAGCTTGAGCGTCAGGTAGTCGAGCATCAGCAGCTCCTAGGCGGTCTGCGCGACCGGTTGTTCGCCGTGGTAGCGCCCCGTCCCGAGGCTCGAGGGGCCCATTCGGATGTATTTGAGCATCAGATACATTTCCACCGCGAATAGCGCCGCATAGATTGAACAGATCCCAATCAGGCTTGACCAAACCTGGCTGGATGAGACCTGTGAGACCGACAGATAGGTCGGCAGGACGCCCGAGATCGTCCAGGGCTGGCGACCGTATTCGGCGACGAACCAACCCAGCTCGGCGGCGACCCAGGGCAGCGGGATGGAAATCACCGCGAGCCGCAACAGCCAGCGCCGAGGGGCCAGATTCTTGCGCGCCATGAACCAGAAACTCGCGGAAAAGAGAAACAGAAAGAGGAAGCCAAGTCCGACCATGCCACGGAATGCCCAGAAAAGGGCCGCCACATTCGGGATCGTGTCATCGACCGCAGCCTGGATGTTGGATTCAGTCGCACTCGTCACGTCGGCAGCATACTTCTTGAGCAAGAGGCCGTAACCCAGATCAGCTTCGTGTGCCGCGAATTGGTGCTTCAAGTCATCCGATTCATCGCCTGCTCTCAGGCGGGCCAGCGCCTCGTAGGCGATCATGCCGCTGCGGATGCGCCGCTCGTGCTCGGCCTTCAATTCCTTGATCCCCGTCACCGTTTTGTCCGTGCTGCGCGTCGCGATGAGGCCCATAACATAGGGGACCCGGACAGCATAGTCGGTCCTTTCGGCTTCCTGGTTGGGCCAGCCAAATACGGTGATCCCAGCCGGCGCCGGCTGCGTCTCCCATTCTGCCTCGATGGCCGCAAGCTTGACCTTCTGTACTTCACCGCTGGTATAGCCGGACTCATCACCTAGGACAATGACTGAGAGGGTCGATGCGAGTCCGAATCCGGCTGCAATCGCGAATGAGCGGATTGCGAAATTTGTATCGCGCGCTCGTAGAAGATACCACGCCGAGATTCCCAGAACAAACATCGATCCCGTCACGTAGCCGGCGGCAACCGTGTGTACGAATTTCACCTGCGCGACCGGATTAAAGAGTACCGCACCCAGATCCGTGAGCTCCATTCGCATGGTGTGATAGTTGAATGCGGCGCCCACCGGATTTTGCATCCAACCATTGGCAACTAGGATCCACAATGCTGAGAGATTGGTGCCAAGCCCGAGAAGAAAGGTGGTAATCAGATGCGCGGTGCGCGATAGCCGATCCCAACCGAAGAAAAACAACCCGACGAAGGTTGATTCGAGGAAGAACGCCATCAGTCCCTCGATGGCGAGTGGAACGCCAAAGATGTCGCCTACGTAATGCGAGTAATACGCCCAGTTCGTACCGAACTGAAACTCCATCGTCAGCCCGGTCGCAACTCCCATGGCGAAGTTGATGCCAAAGAGCTTGCCCCAGAACCGCGTCATGTCCTTATAGATAGCCTTTCCCGTCATCACATAGACCGATTCGCACATCACGAGGATCCATGAGAGCCCGAGAGTCAGTGGCACGAACAGGAAGTGGAACATCGCAGTCATCGCAAACTGCAGCCGCGACAGTTGCACCAGGTCGTCAGCAGACATTATCGTGAGCTCCCGGAGGCATGGCCATTCGATTCGTCTTTGAAGCCAAAGAATTGCTGTTGTACGTTCTCGGCGCCTACGCGCATGTGCGTGGCAAGGGGATCGCTAAACCAGATGTACCAGATCACACCGAGCAGGGTCAGCTTGAGAGTGACAATGACGGCCAACTCCAGCCAGAGACGCGCGTCACCGTTGCCCCGCTTTCGCGTGTTCCCCATATCCGACACGATGCCCCGATTCACCGTCACCCCCGAATCTGGATGTAGCAGGCAGCATACCCATCAATCAGAAAAATCTCCATATTCGCACTGGCACCCCAGCAGACTGCGACTTCGCGCGTGGCCTCTACTGCCACCCTGACCCAGTCGGGCGATCGGGTAGCCGAATCCAACTAGGACTGTTCGGCGCGCAGCACAACCGGGCCGTTGCCGTACCGGTAGTGTGTCGCCACTAGTGCCAGTGCCTCTTCATAGCTGTCGACGAAGTGAAGCCCACCACCCTGAGGATTTAGCTCCATCTGCTGAATGACCTGCAACGGTTGTCCGTGCAGACCTGAAACAACCAGTACGGTGCCATTTCGACGACAGCGTCCGAGCAGGTTACGTAGCGCGTGCACGCCGGAGGCATCGATCATTGGTACCAGTCGCATGCGAAGGATGAACACCCTGGGCGGACGCTCGAACTGATTAAACAGATCGTCGAGCCTACTCGCCACCCCGAAAAAGAGGGGGCCGGCAAACTGGTAGACCTCAACGCCGGGTGGCAGTCGCGAGGGCGGATGGGCACTTTCGTCTGGCACTGTGCCGCCGCCGTCCTCGTCGAGCAGACTGACACCCGGACTGACCTCCACGGCGTCGGCCATGCGGAACATAAACACGAAGGCCGAGACGACCAGGCCGACTTCGATGGCGACCGTCAAATCGAAGAAGACGGTCAAGCCGAATGTGAGCAGCAAGACGAGCCAGTCACCCCGAGGTGCCGTCAGAGTGTGGCGGAACTTCTCGATCTCGGACATGTTCCAAGCAACGACCAAGAGAACACCGGCCAAGGCAGCGAGCGGAATGAAGCGCATCAACGGCGCAAACACTAGCATAAACAAGAGTAGGAACACCGCGTGGGCCATGCCCGCGATCGGCGTTTGTCCACCAGCGCGAATGTTCGTCGTCGTTCGTGCGATGGCGCCAGTTGCAGGTAAGCCGCCAAAAAGCGCAGACGCAACATTGGCGACACCCTGAGCGACCAATTCGCAGTTAGAGCGGTGCTGTCCACCGGTCATGCCGTCAGCAACAACAGCCGACAACAGTGATTCGGCGCCTGCCAAAAACGCGATGGTGAAGGAGCTGCGCAGAAGTTCGGAGGTGCGCTCGAAGGGGATGTGCGGGAGCTCGAAAATCGGCAGATTCGACGGGAGACTGCCGAATCGACTGCCAATGGTCTCGGCCGGCAGCGCGAACCCCGCACACAGAAAGGTGCAGGTGACGAGTGCGATGAGAAATCCAGGCCAGCTCGGGCGCCAGCGACGTTGTGCTGCGATCACCGCGAGACTGATTACAGTAATCCCGATGGCCGCGGGCTGAGTAGTCGGTAAATCGTGGATGTAGGCGGCCCAGCGTCCGAGAAATTCACCCGGGACGGTGGCCATTCTAAGGCCCAGTGCATCTTTGACCTGGCTTGAGAAAATACTGACGGCGATGCCGGCAGTGAACCCCGTAACAACCGGCTGCGGCATGTATTTCATGAGGGTGCCCATGCGCATCAGACCGGCGGCTATGAGCATGAGTCCCGCTAAGAGCGTGCAAAGGATCAAGCCGCCAAAGCCAAAGCGTTCGATGACGAGGAACACGACCGGAATGAATGCCGCGGTCGGTCCACCGATCTGCAGTCGCGCGCCACCGAGGGCCGAGATGAGAAAGCCCGCGACGATAGCAGTGTAGAGCCCCTTCTCTGGCGTCGTCCCGCTCGCGATCGCGAGCGCCATGGCTAGTGGGAGAGCGACGATTGCTACCGTAAGGCCCGCCAGCAGATCGGCTCGGAACTCAGGCCACGCGTAGCCGCGCCGTAGGACCGAGTAAAGCTTGGGTACAAAAAGCTTCGCGTATTGACGACGGGCGAGCGCGTCCATCGGGTGCTCCGGGATTTGAGTGGCATGATAATACGATTATCATATAATGTCACTATGCCTCTCGAAAACCGAACCGCCCGCCTGACCATCCTGATCGATCCGCGCAAAAAGGAAGTATTCGAACGCCTTTGCGCCAGCGAGGACACGACGCCCTCTCAGGTAGTGCGTCGACTGATCCGCGGCTACATTGAAGAGCGCACTGGCGTGCCGTGGAGCCCCGACACCCCTGCGGCCGGGGCCGTCGCCGGCAAGACGCGCAAGCCCGCGCCTTAATTCCATCCGGGTCAGTGGTAAGTAGCACCGCGTATGGCTCCAATACTTCGCGTGTAACAGCGAAGTAGAGTTCGGTGCTTCATGGGGATGAGCTTCGAATTATTGCCAGTTTCGGTGTCTGCGAATGCCCCTCAAGTTACGAGCCCGCGTTCTCTGCTTCCTCCACCAACTACCTCATCGACCCCGAGGGATCGCGTCGAACTACGCTTCGGGCTCAAGCCGGAGCACCTGCTCGGCGACACCACCTACGGGGTCGCACCCTGCTAGGGACTTCGGATGACTTCGCTTGTGTCTTACTCAGTCCACTCAGGGCCGCAAAACGATCCGGGCGTCACTTTCATTGGCCCACGCCTCTTTCACCTCCGAAAGCTGCATGGGATGAGTGGACACTCTGAAGTCCGAGGGCACCGCCGCGTTGAGGACGTTCTGGATCGTCCTCATCAGATTAGGCATGGGGATGCTTCCCATGCCGCTACCCAAGAGTTGCAGCGCGGACGAACGAAGCGCGGCTCCCGGCAGGGCCACACTTGCGCCACTCGCCGAGCCGATCTCGATATAGCGGATAGGAGTACCTTCTCGACTTTCCGTGGCCGCTGCAGTGATCAGCATCTCCGCGCTGGGTCCCCAAATATAGTCAAGGACGACGTCGACGCCTTGGCGGAATTCATTACTGAAAGCCGCCGCGAGCGACTCGGTATCCTGCGTAAGTTGAATCGTCACATCGGCGCCGAGCTGCCGAAGCTCGCCAAACGACTGGGTATTGCGCCCTGTCGCAATGACCTTCCTGGCGCCGAGGTGTTTGGCAATCTGGATTGCCAAACGCCCCGAGGTTCCGGTTGCTCCATTGACGAGAACTGTCTCACCACGAACGAGATGGGCGCGCTCGATAAGAGCGGCCCAGGAAGACATCCCGGGGATTGCCATCGCAGCGGCCGTAGCATCGTCCAACGCGTCGGGCAGGGGAATCAACCTCCGTTCGTCGACAAGACAAAGCTCACCCATCCCGCCGAAGGGTATCTCCGGCATCACGAAATAGACCCGCCGACCCGTTCCATCTCTCCCAACTCCGTCGATGCCGGGCACAAAGGGCAGGGCGTCTGAAGAACTATAGTGAGTCCCCGACGCGCGGCTCTTTGTCAGATGGCTGATAGACGAGGCTGTAACGTGGATGATGCTCTTCCCGACCTCAGGTACCGGATCTCTGAAATCTCCGTAGACGGGAGCGTGGCCCGCCTCGACGACGACTGCTGCCTTCACAAATCACCTCATTGAGCGGAAAATAAGATAAGTGTATTATACACATATCACTGGGAGAGCAAGACCTGTGGCACGAGATCTGAATCAATTGCGCGACGCGCTCCTGGACTTGATGGGGGTCTTGAACAGGCCGCAGCCGGATGCTGCACTCATTTCAATGGCCCGCGTCGATCTCGACCGTGCACTCTTTCCCCTTCTGGTGCGCGTCGCACGCAAAGGGCCACTCGGGATCGGCGAACTCGCCGAACTGTGTAGGCGAGACTACACAACGGTCAGTCGACAGGTCACAAAGCTTGAAGGCCTAGGTCTCGTGCGTCGTCAGTTAAATGGCGAAGACGCTCGGATCCGCGACGTGGTGATTACGCGAAAAGGACGCGCCGTGAGTTCTGCACTAGATGGTGCGCGAGAAAAGCTCATGGAGTCTGTGCTCGCGGGATGGAGCAACGAGGAGCTAGCCGAGCTATCTCGGTTACTTCGCCGGTTGGCAGACGATGCACTTGGATTCGTCAAGTCGGAAAAGGCGCGTTCCGAATAAGTGGCCTGTATGCGAACGCAGACCGTGATCCCAAAGATAACCTAGTTGGTCGCGCGAGGGGCTCCGGGACGCTCTAGAGTTCGCTCTCAGGGATGATGGGACTGAGCAACTCGGGTGCGAGTCTCTCCAACCAGCTGGTTTCGGGATCGCTACCATAAACCTTGCCCTCGGCTTCGTCGCCGAGCACCCATTGGACTTCAGCATTGGGCCCGATGCGCAGGTTGTAGAAACTACCATCGTCGAGCAGGCCTATCAGGCGTTGTGCGATCTCGGGACTCTCGATGATGATGCCGACTTCGGTATTCTCGTAAGCTGACCGAAAATCAAGATTCATCGACCCTATGAATACACGCGACTGATCGACGGTAATCACTTTCGCGTGCAGGCTCCCCGAAGACGAACCGAACGCACCCAGGCGCTTGCGGTCTCTCGTCTGCGACGGACTCAGCTCATGAATGATGACCCCTGCTTCAAGCATGTCCTTGCGATAGCGCATGTAGCCCGCCTGGGCCAGGGGGGAATCAGTTGAGGCCAGTGAGTTCGTTACAAGCACGATTCGTCCACCTTGGGCTCGCGCGGCGCGCATCATTTTCATGCCCTGTTCACCAGGTACAAAGTACGGCGACACGATGACGGCCTCGTGCTGGGCCTCGCCCAGCATCGCGATCGCCGAGCGGGTAACGGTGGGGAAGTTGGGCTCATCGAGCGCGCGCGATTTGTCCGGATCATCGGCGAGCACTTTGGCAGGCGCGATTGTCAGGGCCCGGATGTGCAGCGCCGCGATCTCTGCGGGAAGGGTACCAAATTCCTGGAAGGGCGCTGGCAGCTCGTCCAGGGGAGGGGGGCTCGCGTCTCCCATCAGTTGGTCGAAATCTTCCTGCGCACGCGCGATACTTGGGTTGGGCCCGACAAGGCGCTTGATCGGAACGACCAGCGAACTGTTCCAGTAGTTGTCGAAGGCATGCGAGAGGTCCCGGACCGCAGGTCCGGCCACGAAAAGATCCAGGTCGACGAAGTTGCTGGTTCGCGATGTCATGAAGTATTCATCGGCGATGTTGCGCCCGCCCATCACTGCTGCGGCGTTGTCCGCGATGAAAAGCTTGTTATGCATACGCCGGTCGACACGCGCGAGCTGCAGGGCTGCGCCGATGACTCGGGTAAATCGGTTCGCGCGCAGGTTCACGAATGGATTGAACAGGCGCACCTCGATGTTGGGCATTGCAGCCAGATCGCAGAGGACTCGGTCCTCCTCGACGCTGTAGAGATCGTCAATCAAAATCCGGACGCGCACACCACGCCGCGCCGCATTGCGCAGCTCACGCATGAGACTCAGGCCCCGTCCGGTCCTGCTTGAGGATGTAGTACTGAACGTCAAGAGTCTTCTCGGCGGCGCGGGCTAACGCTAGTCGCGTCTCGAACGCGTAGGATGCGACAGGTAAGATACGAAACCCTGAGCGGCCGTCGGCCGGTATGATGGTCGCTACGCTGGCCCGGTAGAGTGCAGTGGAGGAGTAGTCCGCAGCGGCGTAGCTGATGTCGTCCTTGCCGTGCTCAGGAAGGGCTGCACAGGCCGCAAGCCCCAGGAGGACGAGCGCTCCCAGGCACGCGAAACCGGTCCGCTTCGCGCTGTCGCTGCTTCTCGCGGCGTGGCCCTGAAGCACGCTGGGTTCGCCCACTTCGATGCGTCTCCGTTAGCCATGACCTGATTTCTCACACCATTTCAATGCAGCGCGCACCGATCGTGCGTGGCCACAATATCCTTGGCGATATCCTAGCATGTTGGCGCCGATGATCTGATTACGGAACGTGTAGTTAGCTGTGAAGGAATGTTCGGTGGAAGGGGTTATCCCCACTATCAGGCGCGGCATAGCAAGGGCTTTCGAGAAATTCAGCCCGGGGGAAAGAGCAGGTCGAATACCTTTCCGTATGAGGCCCGTCGGTTTCTGAGAGCTATTGCCGGACGCCGCCGTAGTCGGGGCTCAAGGGGCAAAGCCGGCGTTACAGCACGAAGGATCTCGAGGCAGGTGTCCACTTCCTCTGGTGTCCGACGACTATGCGGGGCGAGACGCATCAGCAGCCCATGAAATTCGTCCCACAACTGGCTGTAGCTCTCCCGGATATGGGCCATAGATCGCGGTTTGCGATAGGCGTGGCGCTTGAACTCGCGGTACTTGACTGATCGGTCAAGTACGTGTATGGTCGGGGAAATGAAGTTTGCCTGACCCATGATTAAGACAGAAGCCACCACCCGCCAAAAGCTCATCGACACCGCGCTAGAACTGATCTCGCAGAGCAGTTTCGGCTCGGTCAGCGTTGATGATATCTGCCGTGAGTCTGGTGTGAAGAAGGGCAGCTTCTACCACTTCTTCCCTTCCAAGGTCGACCTCGTCCTCGAGGCAGTGGATGAGTCGTTCCGGACTTGCAAGGCCGACTATGACGACGCGTTTTCGCCGTCAAGGCCGCCCTTGGACCGCTTCGAGCGACTTGTGCGTTTGGTGTATGAGGGTCAGAAGGAGATGGCCGAGCAGCAGGGCCGCGTATGCGGTTGTCCCTTTACTTCCCTCGCCTGCGAGATGGGCAGCCAGGAGCCACGCATTCAGGAGAAGTTCGAGACGAACAAGCGCCGCATGGAGCGTTATTATGAAAACGCTATCCGCGACTTGATCGCCGAGGGCGTGATTGACCGCGATACAGATGCACACGAGAAGGCGAAGGAAATTTACGCCTTCCTGCTCGGCCAGACAGTAATCGCGCGAATACAGAATGATCTCGCGCCGCTAGGTGATGACTTGCGGGCAGGCCTATGGCGCCTGCTCGGGCTGGAAATGGACGTCCGAGCCGCTGCGTAGCGCGAGGGTAAAGCAACCCACAGTCGCAGACATGCGACTTTTTTGTGCGCGTTCTCTTGACCGACTGGTCAATTATGGTGCATCGCAAGGCAAGGGATTGTTGGTTTTCTGTATTTCTTCGGAGGTTGTATGCAAAGCTCAAATCGAACACTGTTGGCGGCTCTCGGTGTGGTCGCGCTCGCTGTTGTTACAACAGGGGTGGTTAGCTGGTCCGGGGCCCTGACGCCTATAGCGCAGGCATCGGTGAGTCCCGCGGCGCCGCCCGCTGTAGCAGTAACTGTCGAGACCGTGAAGCTTCAGGACGTGCTCGTCTGGTCGTCATTCTCAGGTCGCATGCGAGCGGTTGACCTGGCCGAGATTCGTCCCGAAGTCAGCGGCCGGATCACCGAAGTCCGATTCAAGGATGGTGCGAACGTCAGGGCGGGTGACATCCTCCTTGTCATCGACCCGCAACCCTATGAGGCCGCGCTTGCTAAAGCGCAGGCCCACGTTGCCTCCGCGCAGACGAGAACCAGCTTCGCCAAGACGGATTTGGACCGCGCCGAAAACATGGTGAAGTCACAAGCCATTGCTCAGCGTCTCTATGATGAGCGCGTCAATGATTATCACGTCGCACAAGCCGACCTCCTTGCAGCGCAAGCCGAAGTGAAGCAGGCCCAAATTGATCTGGACCGTGCCTACGTCAAGGCGCCGATCGCGGGGCGCGTCAGTCGGCCAGAAATCACGCTGGGTAACCTCGTCCAGGCGGGCCCCAACGCACCGGTGCTCACGTCTATCGTCTCGAGAGACGGCATATATGCCGACTTCGAGGTCGATGATCAAACTTACCTTCGCAGCATCCGCAACCACGCTGTGACGCAGGTCAAGGAGCAGACGATTCCCGTCGAACTCACTGTCGAGGGTGACGCCTGTTGATTTCCACGCAATTCTGACCCGGGTTTTTCATCGAATTTTGACCCACCCTGTTTGATGCGCAGTATGACTCAGGTTGTGGATATCTTTCTAGCCCTCCCTTCTTTCTTGGTTTGTTGCGAACTGTTTTTGAAGCG
>CAJCHO010000121.1 GCA_903970145.1 Mycobacteriaceae bacterium
GCGGCGCGACCTGGAGTTCCTGCTCTACGAATGGCTCGCGGTTGAGGAGTTGACCCAGTTCGAGCGCTTCGCCGACCACAGCCGCGCGACCTTTGATGCCGTGCTTGACACCTGTGCGCGCATGGCCGAGGAGCGCTTTTACCCGCACAACAAGAAGAGTGACCAGAACGAGCCGACCTTTGATGGCGAGCGCGTGCACATGATCGACGAGGTCGCGCTGGCAGTGAAGGCCTTTGCCGACGCCGGCCTCATCGCCGCCGGACAGGATTACGAGCTGGGCGGAATGCAACTGCCGGCGGTGGTAGAAAAAGCGGGACTGACCTGGTTCAAGGCCGCCAACGTCTCGACGGCGTCTTACCCCTTTCTGACCATCGGCAATGCCAATCTGTTAACGGCGCACGGCACAGCCGAGCAGATCGAGCGCTTTGTCAAACCGCAGCTCACCGGGCGATATTTCGGAACCATGTGCCTGTCCGAGCCACAGGCGGGTTCATCGCTCTCGGACATTCGTACTCGTGCCGAAGAACAGCCGGACGGCTCATGGCGACTTTTTGGCAACAAGATGTGGATCTCCGCCGGTGACCATGAGCTCTCGGAGAACATCATCCATCTGGTGCTCGCCAAGATTCCTGGTGGCGCGCCGGGAGTAAAAGGTATCTCGCTGTTCATCGTTCCCAAGTATCTGGTAGAAGATGATGGCAAGCGTGGTGCGCGCAACGATGTGGTGCTGGCCGGTCTGAATCACAAAATGGGTTATCGCGGCACCACCAATACCCTGCTCAATTTCGGGGAAGGGCGCCACAAGCCGGGTGGTCGCGCCGGGGCGGTGGGCTATCTGGTTGGCGAGCCCCACCGTGGCCTGTCCTACATGTTCCACATGATGAACGAAGCGCGCATTGGTGTTGGACTCGGAGCGACGGCGCTCGGCTACACGGGTTATCTGCACTCCCTCGACTATGCCCGCAACCGGCCGCAGGGGCGCCTTGCCGCCAGCAAGGATCCCGCAAGTCCTCAGGTCCCGATCATCGAGCATGCCGACGTGCGGCGCATGCTGCTCGCGCAGAAGTCCTATGCTGAGGGCGCTCTCGCTTTGTGCCTGTACTGCGCGAAGCTCGTCGACCAGGCGCACGTCGGTGATGCCGGCATGCGTGACGAAGCCAGCCTGCTGCTGGAGTTGCTCACGCCTCTGGCCAAGAGCTGGCCCTCGCAGTGGTGTCTGGAGGCCAATAGTCTGGCCATTCAGGTCCATGGCGGCTATGGCTATACACGCGACTACAACGTCGAGCAGTTCTATCGCGACAATCGGCTTAACCCGATCCACGAGGGGACCCACGGCATCCAGGCGCTCGATCTGCTCGGACGCAAGGTCGTCATGCGCGATGGTGCAGCATTAAGACTGCTCGGGCTGCGCTTTGCCGACACCATCAACCAGGCCATGCAGACCATCGATGCTCCGCTGCGGCACTTCGCCCAGCAGCTGGCGCGCCAGCTGGATCGGCTTGGCGCGGTCACGCGCAAATTGCACACCTGCGGGGATATGAACCTTGCCCTCGCCAATGCGAGTTCCTACCTTGAAGCTGCCGGCCACATTGTCGTCGCGTGGCTGTGGCTCGAGCAGGCACTCGCGGCAACTCGCGGCCTTGCCGCACGGCCCGACGACCGCGATTTTTACGAGGGCAAACTCGCTGCCTGCCGCTATTTTTTCCGATATGAGCTGCCCCGGACCGGTCCCATGCTCGACCTGCTCGAAGCGCTCGACGATACCACCCTGACCATGCATGACGCCTGGTTCTGAGCGAAGCGACTACCGAGGAGGTGCAATGAGTATCAAGAAATTGTTCGATCTGAACGGCCAGACGGCCCTTGTCACCGGTGGCTCGCGCGGTCTGGGACTGCAGATTGCCGAGGCGCTTGGCGAACAGGGCGCACGGCTGGTGCTCGCGGCGCGCAAGCAGGTTGAACTCGACGAAGCGGTAGTACACCTGAATAAGCTTGGCTATTCGGCTGTCGCATTTGCCACCGATATGTCGGATCCGGCACAGATTCACGGCCTGGTCGACAAGGCGCTCGCCCACCTCGGGCATGTCGACATCCTGATCAACAATGCCGGCGCCACCTGGGGTGCACCAGCCGAGGACCATCCGCTCGAGGCGTGGGACAAGGTCATGAACCTGAACGTGCGCGGAATTTTCCTGCTGTCCCAGGAGATTGCCAAGCGCTCCATGATCCCGCGCAAGTATGGCCGCATCGTCAACGTGGCATCGATCGCGGGCCTAAAGGGCAATGCGCCGGGGACCATGCAGACCATTGCCTATAACACCAGCAAGGGGGCGGTCGTCAATTTCACCCGCGCGCTGGCTGGCGAATGGGGCCGCTACAACATTACGGTCAACGCCATTTGTCCGGGATTCTTCCCCTCCAAGATGACCAAAGGTGTCCTGGCACAATTCGGAGAGGACAAGCTCGCCGCCCACGCGCCACTGCAGCGTATCGGCGGAGCGGAGGACCTGAAGGGGGCGGCGCTGCTGTTTTCATCGGCAGCCGGTCAGCACATTACCGGCCAGGCACTCGCTGTGGATGGCGGTGTCACCGCGGTCTAACGAGGAGCGCTCGACGAGATGAAAGCACCCAGAGTTCTCGCCAGATTTGCGTCTCCGAGCCTGCGAGCCGTGCTCGGCTTGCTGCTATGCCTCGTCGTTACCGAAACATTTGCCGCCACCAGTTCGGAGCTGGCCGTCGAGCTAGTCAAGCAGCAGCAGCAGGACGGTGGGACATTGCGAGAGGCGATGTGGATTCCCGCTGAATTTTTCATATCTTCGGTACCCAACGCGACGCCCGAGCAGATAAGCCGGATTCGCCAGGCGTTTGCAGGCTATGTCCTGTTCCTGGTGATCGACGCGAGGATCTCAGGACCGGAGAATGTAATCGCGACACCGCGCGAGCTGATATTGGCTGATATCAGACTGGGCTTTAACGGCGCGCCGAACCAGGCGCCCGTGGCCGACTCGGAGCTCAAGGGTGACATTGCCGGGCTGATGGAAGCTTTTAAGCCAATCATGAAAAATCTGCTCGGCAAATTGGGCGCTGCTGCCCAGATGATTGCATTTCGCAGCGAGGAGATACCCGGCGCAACTGAGCTAAAGCCCGAGGGCTCGGGACAGCTCCGGCTATTCCTCGGAGGCGTTGAATTCAGCTGGCGCCTGCCACTTGGCGCTGTGCTAGCGCCGCGCTTTGATCCCGTGAGCGGCGAGAAATTTCCCGGCAACTATCGCTTTAGTCCCTTTACCGGACACGAACTTGTAACACACGATTCTGGGAGTTAATTGCGTCAGATCAGTCCGGAAGCCCAGCTCCCACCTCACGGGCGTCGCGCAGGCTGATTATTGACCAGGCGCGCGCGAGGGCAGCAGCGACAAGCCCTGGGTCCGGATCGACGGCGACGGCGCGCGTGGCAAAGAGTAGCAGCGGCAGATCATTGATCGAGTCGGAGTAGAAGGTCATGGCCGCCAGATCCTCCTTGCGGCTCACCCCGGAAATCGCCCCCTGGGCGAGCCAGGCCTGCAGGCGTTTGACCTTGCCGCTGCGCATGCTCGGCACACCGGCGACCTTGCCGGTAAAGCGTCCATTGAGTACCTGGGCCTCGGTGGCGATCAGGTGCTCAATACCAAAGAGCTTGGCGATCGGCTCGGTGATGACGCGATTGGTGGCAGTGATGATCGCGAGCACTTTGCCTTCCGAGCGCTCTGATTCGATGAGTGCTCTGGCTCCAGGCGCGATCGCGGGCCTGATAAAGCGCTCGACGAACTGCGGAAGCAGCTCTGTCAACCTGTCAGTGCCGACCAGGTCCAGCGTGCCGAGAAAGAACTCGCAAAACACATAGTCGATCTCGCTTGCACCAGTGCGGTAACGCTCTTCCATGGCGGCGCTGCCGGCCCGATATTGATCGGCATCGACCAGCTTTTGCTCAATCAGGAAGGCAATCCACGCCTGGTTGGTATCGGTGGAAATGAGCGTGCCGTCCAGATCGAAGAGGGTCAGTTGCGGCTTTGCCATGGACGCAGGCCAGGTCGGGTGAAAATGTCGATGATAGCGGCTGTACCAGCGGTCACCACGCCCGGTGTTGGGCACGGCTGCGGTGCATGAGCTAGAATCGGTCGCGAACGAGCGTTCTTTTGCCAGTCTTTCCCCCGTGACCACCGACAAGCGTTTTCGCGACAGCATCCCTTTCATCAAAGACCTAGGAGTCGAATTTCTTGCCGCCGCGGATGGGCGCTCGGAGATCGTGCTCCAGTTGACTCCTCGCCACCTCAATAGCTGGAATGTCGCGCACGGTGGGGTCATCATGAGCCTGCTTGACGTGGCCATGGCGGTCGCCGGGCGCACGCTCGACCCCAATGCCGCAGGCGGGGTGACGGTCGAAATGAAGACCAGCTTTGTCAACCCCGGCAATGCCGGCGCGCGACTGACCGCGCGCGGCCATGCCTTCCATCGTTCGACCACGATGGCATTTTGCGAGGGCGAGGTGCGCGACGAGCGTAACCGCCTGATCGCCAAATCGATGGGCACCTTCAAATACATCAAGCGTCGCGACAGCGCGACGCAAGCGCCCGACCCAGGAGTCAAGCAATGAGTCAGACCTACCAGAGAATCGTGCTCGCCTCACGGCCGAGCGGATGGGTGACCGCGGACAATTTTCGCCTCGAGAGTCTGCCGATTCCGACACTCGAGGACGGCCAGATCCTGGTTCGCAATCACTATCTGTCACTCGACCCTTACATGCGCGGTCGCATGAACGACGCGAAGTCCTACGCCCAGCCACAGGCGATCGACGCGACGATGGTTGGCGGGACGGTGGGTGAAGTAGTGCAATCTTGCAACGAGCGCTTTGCCGTGGGCGACAAGGTGCGTGGCATGCTCGGCTGGTGCGAGTACGGGGTCAGCGATGGCGCGACGCTCTTTAAACTGGATACGACCCACATCCCGCTGTCGGCCTATCTCGGACCGGTGGGCATGCCCGGCATGACAGCCTGGTACGGCTACCATAAAATTCTCGAACCCAAGCCTGGCCAAACCATTGTTGTCAGCGCGGCTTCGGGGGCGGTTGGCAGTGTCGTCGGCCAGCTGGCGCGCTTTCAGGGCGTGCGTGCGATCGGTCTTGCCGGGGGGTCGGAGAAATGTCGCTATGTGACCGAAGAACTCGGTTTTGATGCCTGCGTTGACTATCGCCAGGCCCACAATCCCGCCGAACTCGCGGCTCTGTTGCACGAAGTAGCACCCCACGGGGTGGACGGCCATTTCGAGAATGTGGGCGGCGATGTGCTCAACGGCGTGATGAGCCTGCTCAATCCCTTCGCGCGCGTGGCGATCTGCGGGCTGATCAGTGACTACAACATGCAAGCAGGTGGCGTTGCGCGCAGCGCCATCCAGAATCCACACCTGTTTCTGGTGGCGCGCTTTCGCATGGAAGGCTTCATCGTCTCGGACCACCTCGAGTTGTGGCCGCAGGGCCTCAAAGAGCTGGCAGGCTATGTCGCGGGGCGGCGCCTGAAATATCGCGAATCGGTCGCGCAAGGTCTCGAGGCAGCGCCGGAAGCCTTTATCGGCATGCTCAAGGGCCGCAATTTCGGGAAACAGCTGGTCAAGCTCATATAAAGACGGTTGCTTGCACCAAACACTAGTGTATGGCGTAATGGCGTTCCCGGGCCGCAGCGTGCCATGGCGGGAGCTCGCCCGCAGCGCGCCATAGGGGATTTGAAATGAACCAACCAATCCTGCACCACTACCCGAACTCGCCTTTCTCGGAGAAGGTGCGCCTGATTTTCGGCTTCAAGGGCATCCATTGGGGTTCGGTGGTGATTCCGCCCATCATGCCCAAGCCTGACGTGCTCGCACTCACCGGCGGCTATCGCAAGACGCCCATCTTGCAGATCGGCTCGGACATCTATTGCGACAGCGCCCTGATTGCCGAGGTGCTCGAAGAGCTTCAGGGCGAGCCGACCCTCTATCCGGCACCCGTCAGTGGCCAGGCGCGGCTACTCGCCCAGTGGGCCGACAGCACGCTGTTCTGGACGGCGGTGCCCTATGCTCTGCAGCCGGCCGGAATCGGCCATGTCTTAAAGGACATGACGCCGGCCGATCTTGAAGCATTTCGGGTCGATCGCAGCGCTTTTCGGGCGAACCTGCCGCGCATGCGGCCGCTCGAGTGCCACGTCGGCATGAAGTACTACATGCGACAGCTCGAATCGATTCTCGGCGATGGCCGCGATTGGCTATGCGGTGCAGTGCCGTCGATCGCCGACTTCTCGTTCTATCACTGCCTCTGGTTCATCGGTCGCGCCGGCCCGCTTGCAAGCATGATCGAGGACTCGGCACCGGTCAGTGCCTGGTATAGGCGAGTGCGCGACATCGGACATGGAGATAGTGACGAGCTCGATAGCGGCCACGCGGTCGAACTCGCCGCCCAATCGCCAGCCAGCCGTTCCTATGGGGCAGCGGTAGATATCAGCGGATTCGCGCTCGGCGATGAAGTGACCGTAACGCCGGTCGACTATGGCTGCGATCCGAGTCCCGGGATTCTGATCGAGGCGCAGGCACAGCGCCTGACCATCGAGCGCCATGATCCCCGAGCGGGTACCGTGCGTGTGCATTTTCCGCGCATCGGTTTCGAGTTGCGCAAGCCAAAATGAGCGCAGAACTCGCGTGGAAATTTGAGCGCCTGCCGCAGCTCGCGGCGAGCGACGTCTACGATTTTCTGGCGCTGCGCACTGAGGTTTTCGTGGTCGAGCAGAATTGCGTATTCATGGACGCCGACGGCGTGGATCATGACAGCTGGCACCTGCTCGGACGCGATACCGGCGGCCGCCTCTTGGCCTACCTGCGCGTGGTCGACCCGGGCATCAAGTACGTCGAACCGTCGATCGGCCGGGTGGTCACGGCACCAGCGGCGCGCGGCAATGGCCTTGGCCGGATCCTGCTCGCTGAGGGCATCCGCCGCAGCCAGCTGATCTGGCCCGGTCAGCTTGTGCGCATCGGGGCGCAGCATCGCCTCGAGCGCTTTTACCAGTCCTTCGGTTTCGCCAGCACCGGGGCCGTGTACATCGAGGACAATATTCCCCACATAGAAATGATACTCGCGGCGCCCGCTCGGGGCGCCTAGCCAAACAAGGAGACAAAATGCAGACATTCGCTGGCAAGGTAGCCGTAATAACGGGCGCGGGCAGTGGTTTTGGGCGCGAGTTTGCGCGCATCGGTGCGCGCCTCGGAATGCATCTGGTGCTCGCCGATGTCCAGGCTGACGCGCTTGAAGCGGTTCGCGCCGAGTTGAGTGCCGCCGGCAGCAAAGTCATCAGTCGCCGCACCGATGTTTCCGAGGATAGCGAGATCGCGGCGCTTGCCAAGGCCACAATGGACGCCTTTGGCAGCGTACATCTGGTTTTCAATAACGCCGGCGTTGGCAGTGGCGGCCTGGTCTGGGAAAACTCGCTGGCCGACTGGAGCTGGGTGCTCGGCGTCAATCTATGGGGCGTGGTGCACGGGGTGCGGCATTTCGTCCCGCTGATGCTCGAGGCAGCGACACGGGAGCCTGGCTACCAGGGCCATATCGTCAACACCGCGTCGATGGCGGGGCTGCTCAATGCCCCCAATATGGGCATCTACAATGTCTCCAAGCACGCAGTGGTCTCGCTCACCGAGACGCTGTACCAGGATCTGCGCTTGGTCGAGGCGCCGATCGGTGCCTCGGTGCTGTGCCCCTATTTTGTGCCGACAGGAATCTCGGCCTCACATCGCAACGCGCCGTCCGCCGTCTCCGGGGCCCCCGCCACGGCCTCGCAGCAGGCGGCTCAGGTGATGTCCAACAAGGCCGTGGGATCGGGCAAAGTCAGCGCCACCGAAGTCGCCGAACGCACCTTCGAGGCGATTCGCGCCGATCAGTTCTATGTCTTCTCGCACCCGCACGCGCTTGGCAACGTCGAGACGCGCATGAAGGACATTGTCGGTGATCGCAACCCAAGCGATCCGTTTGCCGCCCGACCGGACGTGCGCGATGCCTTGCGCAACGCGCTACGCGCGGCACGCCAGGGCTAGCAGTGGCAGCGAGCGTCACGGCTGGTCAATTCGCCGAGCTCGGGAACGGCATTCGCCTGCATTACGCCAGCGCCGGGGTTCCCGGCCGGCCACTGATGCTGTTTCTGCATGGTTTTCCCGAGGCGTGGTTCGAGTGGCAGGACCAACTTGAGGAGTTCGGCACGGATCACTTTGCCGTGGCGCCGGATCTGCGCGGCTTTAATCTGTCTTCGCAGCCGGTGGGGGTCGAGAACTATCGCGCAAGGCTGATCCTCGACGATCTGCGTCGTTTCATCGGACTGCTCGGTTACGAACACGCGATCGTCGTCGCGCATGACTGGGGTGGCGCTGTCGCGTGGAATCTTGCGATCTTCTTGCCGCAGCTGGTCGAGCGACTCCTGATCATCAACTCCCCGCATCCCTATCAGTTCATGCGTGCGCTGGCTGGCGATCCCGCCCAGCAGGCCGCCTCACAATACATGAATTGGCTGCGCAAGCCGGGCAGTGAAGGTGCGCTACTTGAACACGATTGCCAGCTGCTTGACGGCATGTTTATCGGCAATGGTCAGGCCGATAGCCAGTGGTATACACCAGCCGTGCGCGAGCGCTACCACACCATGTGGCGCCAGAACGCCAGCGGCAGCGCCGTAGCGATGCAGGGTGCGGTCAACTATTACCGCTCCTCGCCGGCGCGCCCACCACTTGAAGGCGAAACAATCACTTTCGACGGAAAACCTGGCGACTGGACGCTGCGCGTTCCGGTACGCGTGATCTGGGGCGAGGCGGACATTGCGCTCTTGCCGGTGCTCCTCGAGGATCTCGAGCTGGTGTGTCCGGACCTTCACGTCACGCGGATTGCACAAGGTACGCACTGGATCATTCACCAGATGCCGGCGCGCGTGAACGCGCTTTTGCGTGGCTACCTTTCAAACTAGAGGGATCCATTTGGGCGCAATTTTTCTCGTGCGGCATGGTCAGGCGGCGTTCGGCACCGAGGACTATGACAGGCTCACCGAAGTCGGCCACCGCCAGGGCCGATTGCTCGGTGAATATTTTGTCCGGCGCGGGATATCATTTTCGGCGCTCATGCGCGGCACCCTGCGTCGCCACTCCGAGACGGCCGATGCAATTCTTGAGGGCATGGGTGAATTGGCTGCGCGTGAGCACCTAGTTGCGCGTGAACTGACTGGCTTGAACGAATACAATCCCGACGCTCTGGTCGCTGCCTATCAGGGCCAGGCACTGGTCCCCAGTGGCGCTACTCGCGACCGCGATCCAGCAGTCATGCGCGAGCACTTTCGCATTCTGCGCGCGGCGCTACTCGCCTGGGCGCGCGGCGAGACCAGGCCCGCCAACATGCCCGATTGGGTTTCCTTCCAGGCGGGCGCTGTGGCCGCCCTGATCGAGGCACGCGAGCAGTATCCAAACGACAATGTCCTGATTGTCAGTTCCGGCGGCCCGATCTCGGCTGCAGTCAGTGCCGCGCTCGACGCTCCGGCACATACTGCGATCGAGCTGAACCTGCGCACCCGCAACAGTTCGGTGAGCGAGTTCGCGAGCACTGCCAAGCGCCACCAGTTGGTCGGTTTCAATAGCGTGGCGCATCTTGAGACGGTCGACGAGTTCGCCCTGGTCACCTACGCCTAGGGATGGCATGAGCCCGACTGATCACGTACGCGCTTCTCTGGATCCACAGATTGCCCAGATACTCGAGCAGGTGCGCAAAGCCGGCCGACCGCATTTCTGGCAACTCACCCCGGAACAGGCGCGCGCCAGTTACCGGCGTGCGGCACCCGTGCTTGAAATCGCGCCAGCACGCATGGCAAGAGTGGAGGATTTTTCGATTCGCGCGCGCGACGACTATGCCTTGCCGGTGCGGCTCTACGTACCAGAGGGGGTGGCGCCGCTTGTTCCTGCGCCTTTGCTCATCTACCTGCATGGTGGCGGATTTACGGTGGGCGATCTGGAGACGCATGACGCGGTATGTCGAATGTTCGCTCTGCGCAGCGCCTGTCTGGTACTTGCGATTGACTATCGTCTCGGGCCGGAGCATCGCTTTCCCTGCGCGGTGGACGATGCGTGGGACGCGTTTCACTGGGCTTTTGGCAATGCGGCGCACCTCGGTGCGGACCCGCAACGCATCGCCATCGGCGGCGACAGTGCCGGCGGCACGCTGGCGACGGTAACGGCGCTGCGCGCGCGCGACCACGGTATGCGACTGGTACAGCAGGTCCTGATCTATCCGGGATGCGCCTTGCATCTCAGAGACGGATCGCGCCGCACCAATGGCTCGGGCTATCTGCTCGATACGCCAACCATCGACTGGTTTTTCTCCAACTACTTTGCCGATGACGCCCAGCGCGATGACTGGCGCTTCGCGCCGCTCGACGGCGCGGGTCGACCGCCCCTTGCGGGCGTGGCACCGGCATGCATAGTCGTCGCAGGCTATGATCCCCTCTATGATGAGGGGGTGGCCTATGCGCGCGCGCTGGAGCAGGCGCAGGTTGCTGTTAGCCTCCTTGATTATCCCGGCATGATCCACGGATTCTTCAATTTTGGCGGCGCAGTAGCGGTAGCGAGGACTGCGCATGAGGAAGTCGCGGCGACTCTTGCCGCGGCCTTTCTGACCGGAGACGCTGCGCATGGCAATCGGTGATTTCAGCTTTTTCCATACCCTGCGGGTCCGTTGGGCCGAGGCGGACATGCAAGGGGTGGTGTTTAATGGTCACTACCTGACCTACTTCGATGTCGGATTTACCGAGTACTGGCGCGCCAGTGGCCTGGAGGGGCCGCTTGATCAGGCCGCTGCAGGCAAGGAACTGTTCGCTCGCAAATCCAGCATCGAGTACCTTGCGCCGGCACGCTTTGACGATATGCTTGATATCTATGTGCGGTGCGCGCGCCTGGGTAATTCAAGCATGGGGATGTTGATCGAGATTCATCGCCAGGCCCCCGGTGCAGCGCAACACCTGATCTCCGGAGAACTCGTTTACGTGTATGCCGACACGGCCGCGCGACGCGCGGCACGCCTGCCCGATTCATGGCGCGCCACGCTGGCGCGCTTTGAGAAGACAGCGATCGCGCAATGAGCGGCGCGGTCCGCCTCACCCTGCAGCAGTGGTGGCAAGCACGCGACGCGGCGCGCGCGGTGCGCTACCAGGTATTTTGCGTCGAACAGAAGATCCCGGTTGAGCTCGAGTGGGACGACAAGGACGAATCCTCGCGCCACTGCCTTGCCTTTGCCGCATCCGGGGAATGCGTCGGTACCGGGCGCCTCTTGCCCGATGGCCACATCGGGCGCATGGCGGTACTCGCGGACTGGCGCGGGCAGGGTGTCGGCGGCGCCATGCTCGAAACCCTGATCGATTGCGCCCGCGAGCTCGGGCATCCCAGCGTGGTCCTCAACTCCCAGGCGGATGCGGTCGAATTCTATCTGGCACATGGCTTCGCGCCTGAGGGCGAACCCTATCAGGAAGCCGGCATCCCTCATCTCACCATGCGCCGCGTCTTGTGAGCTTGCTTCGCGGCGCCGCACTTTTTGGCCACACGGGCCCGTGACGCAGGCAGCCGGTCAATACGCCGCCAGCCCCGCAGCACAGCGTGTCGTGCTGCTTGATGTGCTGCGCGGTTTCGCGCTTCTGGGCATCATCCAGGTCAACTGGATTGCCTACTTCAATGGTTTGCGACCGAGCTCGACCGTGCTCACGAGCAGCTCGGAAGCTCTGGACGTGCTCGCCTGGGCCTGGCAATCGCTTTTCGTCGAGGGCAAGTTCTATCCGATATTTGCCTTCCTGTTCGGCTACGGCTTTTGCCTGCAATGGCGCGCGCTCGAACGCCGGGCGATCGCGGTGCGTCCGCTGCTCGCACGCAGATTTGTCTGGTTACTCGTCATCGGCATCCTGCACGGCACACTGCTTTACTTTGGCGACATCCTGACGCTCTACGCTCTGGCGGGCCTTGTCCTGGTTGCGCAGGGCCTCGGTTCGCGCGCCGAGGCTCTGCGCATGTGTGCCTTCTGGGCGGTAGTCAGCCTGGCTTTGGCCGTCCTTGATGCGGTCACTGCAACGAGCCTTGCTTTCGGCACGGCAACAGTGAGTCCATTTTCACCGGGGATCTGGGAAGGTCTCGCGCTCGGGGCCCATGGCCAGCTCGTTCTGGTGGCAAGCGCCCGCGAGGCCTTTCTCGTGCACCTTGGCTGGTATCTGGAATCGATGCGCCAAGGCAGTTTCATTTTCCTGCCGCAGATCCTGCTCTTCATGTCCCTTGGCGTGAGCGCAGCGCATATGGGAGTCTTGCAGCATCCGCGCTTGTATCGCGTGTTCTGGACGAGATTACTCTGGATCGCCGCCACTTTCGGCCTTGCCGTGAATCTTGCCTACACCTGGTTCGGATGGCTTGCGGTCTTTGGTCCACGACCCGAACAGGCACAGGCGGTAGCGAGTTGTCTCTACGATTTCGTGGCGCTGCTTTGCCCGCTCTACATCGTCCTGTGCATCCGGCTCGTGCGTCTGCGCGTTCTCTCGAAACTGGTGGCAGCGCTCGCCGCCAGCGGCAAGCTCGCGCTGAGCAACTATCTCGGGCAGTCGCTATTCATGCTCGTGGCATTTTTCTTCTTCGCCAAGTCACGCGGCCCGGGCTGGCATGTCTATGAACTGACTGTCAGCGGCTTACTCGTTGCGGTCCTGCAGATTGTGGTGGCACCGATCTATCTGCGGCGATTTCCGAGCGGTCCGGCAGAGCACCTGTGGCGTCTCTATACCTATCGTCACATTAAGCGACAATCCTGAAGGCTTCGGCGCGCTCGCTGCTTGTGCCATCTTCGGCGAAGCTGCGCTCGCTAAATTGCAAGTCACCTGTGTAGCTGCATGTAAGCACGCTCGAGGAACGAGTTCCATAGCCGGGCAAACGTACGAAAATTGGCGCGAGGCTGCGTTCAAGCTCGGGCGAGACTCCGGTCACAGGCAGGCTCTGCTGGGACGGAACTTCACGGTCTCTCAGGAGTTCGAACAGGCGTTCTACTAGGGCGCGATCGTCGGGCAGATCGAGCAGCTTGGCAAGCGTTGTTCGGGCTCGCTCGACCTTGGGCCAGGGGTCGCCAAAGCGGCCATTGGAGACCGCGTAGACGCCTGGCGCAAGCTGGTGCGCCGGTGTTTGCTCGCGAGTTTGGTCGCGATTGCTGGCCAGCCAGAGCCCGGCGTGGGCGCTCCCCAGGCCATCGGCTAGGATCAGGCTGTAGCCATTGAACTGGTCGCGCCGTTGCCACAGGGATTGCAGGTAGTCGTTCGCGTCGTCCGTCTGCGTAAGAAAGTCGGCTACCAGCCGACCCCGCGAGTTGGCATCGCCGCGCCGCGCCGCCGCCGCTTCGCGAAAATTGGTGACGGCCGCCAATCTGCCCGAACGCGCGACGCCAAGCCAGGTCCCGCCGGCCTCCTCATCTCGCCCGCCGAGCACATCCGGCTCGCCAGCCCACCAAGCAAGCGCCGTGCTCGGTCGGGCAAAGTACTCATCGCGGTTCCCGGCGAGTATCAGCTGGTGGCGTGCGTGACAGCGCCAGGCGAAGGCGACCAGACACATCAGGGGACGGTGTCGAGAGCAACAAAGTGCTCGGTGTGGCGCGCGCCAGCAATCAAATCGGCCAATCCATGGAGCGCAACGAGCTCAGTCAGATAAGTCTCCAGGCCGTCGGGCGCGTCGCGATAGACTTCCATCCAGGTCTCAATGCCGGTCGCGTCCGCCTGCGGCCGACGCCGCAATTCCGCGCGCGATCCGCTGAACCGCGACACGTCGGCCTGAATTGCGGCAACAACCCGTAGCGTCGCCTCGCGCGTGGCGCAGGGCACCTTGTAATAGATGTACAGATCCACTCAGAGCTTGGGACGCACGAAGACTTCGTTGTCCGGCAGCCGGTAGGGCAGCTCGCGAGGCGCGAGCGCGAGTCCACTTGGACTGCCTACCCGCAAGTCCCCCTGGGCATGATTGAGCAGAATCTCGCACAAGAGCTCCTGGCCAGCCGCCGGCGCCAGGGCCGCTGCCACGACCGAGCCTATCGCCTGGGCGCCGGGCTCGCGCGCATCGAAGACGTCCTGGCCGGCCTGAGCGGCAGGGTCGATTACCTCGGTTGCAAACCGCAGGGTGCGGCGCTTGAGCTTGCCCAGATATTGACTGCGCGCGACGACCTCCTGACCCGGATAGCAGCCCTTCTTGAAGTCGACTCCGCCGAGGACCTCGAGGTTAACCATCTGCGGTACGAACAGGTCCTGCGTAGCCAAGGCGATCCACGGCAGACCGCTGGCGATGTCCATCCAGCGCCACTCGTCGGGGGCGATCGCCTGCAGGTGCGGCCTTACCTCGGGAGCCGGCAGATCGCGTGCCTGAATCAGCAGGCAGCGTGGCTCGGGACCGGGGCCTGGCATGCCGATCCAGAGCGCCTTTTCGCGAGCCGCGAGAGGGAAGGGCCTGGAATCGCTGGACAGCGGCAGCGCCTCGCCTGTCGGGTTTGCGCTCGCCTTGAATCCTTGCAGCCGGTATTTTCTGCCGGTGTCTCGCACCACAAGCTTCGAGCGCAGGACATACATCGAGAGTCGCTTGGAAAAAGCGCCGGCCAGATCAGCACTAAGGACGAGATAGTGGGCAGCGGTGTCGCGCCACAGGAGTCCGCTTGCCAGGAGGCGACCTTTGGGCGAGCAGTAGCCAAAGGCGCGTGCCTGGTCATCTTCGAGGTGGGAAACGTCGCAGGTCAGCTGGGCGTGCAGGAAACTGGCGGCGTCCGGACCGGTCACCTCGATTACGCCGAGGTGGTCCAGTTCGTCGGTCGGCTGGGCGGTGGCAAGGATAGGGGCAGGGTTCAAAGGGCTCGATTCCGGGGCAGGAAATTACGCGCTGGCACCTGGCCGATCGCGCGACACTGAGCAGGTATTATAGGCAGTCTCGAATTTCGCACCGATTCATGCGTCTGGTTCGCCTTACTCTCTATTGCCTGGTTCTGCTGATTGCCGGCCTCGCCTGGCTGTTCTGGTGGGCGGCACAGCCACTGGCCCTGCGTGCGCCGAGCCTCGAATTTACCATCGCGCCTGGCTCGTCCCTGCGCTCGATCGTCCACACCATCAGCGACGCCGGGGTGCCGGCACCCGGTGCCGCGCTCTACCTCTTGGCGCGCCTCGAAGGTCGCTCCGCGCGCCTGCAAGCCGGGACCTATGCGGTCACCACAGCGACGACACCCGACAGCCTTCTGGACAAGCTCGAGAAGGGAGACGTGGTACTGATCGAGCTCGTCGTCCCGGAGGGCTGGACCTTTCATCAACTGCGGGCAGCAATCGCCGCCGACAAGGATCTGCGCCAGACCCTGTCGGGGGTGAGCGACGCCGAGCTGCTCAAGTCGCTTGGTGCGAGCGAAGATTCACCCGAAGGACTGTTCTCACCCGACACCTATCGCTTCGCGCGCGGGGCGAGCGACATGGAACTCTACCGGCGCGCCTACCGGGAGCAGCAGCGCCGCCTGGCCGACGCCTGGGCCGCGCGCGCACCGGATCTGCCACTGGCTTCTGCCTACGAAGCCCTGATACTGGCTTCGATAGTTGAGAAAGAGACAGGACGCGCCGAAGACCGGCCGCTGGTCGCGGCGGTCTTTATCAACCGGCTGCGCCTTGGCATCGCGCTGCAGACTGATCCGTCGGTCATTTACGGGGTCGGAGCTCGCTACGACGGCAGCTTGCACAAGCGTGACCTGACCACCGATACGCCCTATAACACCTATACCCGCACCGGCTTGCCGCCTACGCCGATCGCGCTGCCGGGCGCGGCGGCGCTCGCTGCAGTGCTCAATCCACCGGACAGCCAGGCGCTGTACTTCGTTGCGCGTGGCGATGGATCTTCGCAATTCTCGGACAATCTCGAAGATCACAATCGCGCCGTGGCGCGCTACCAGAAGGGGCACTGATGAGCGCTCGCCGCGCACGCTTCATTACCGTCGAAGGCATCGACGGCGCCGGCAAGAGCACCCACCTCGAGTGGCTGGCCGCACAGTTGCGAGCGCTCGGCCACAGTCTTCTGGTGAGCCGCGAACCGGGCGGCACCGAGCTTGGCGAGCGCCTGCGTGAACTGGTGCTGCATGCCGATATGGACGTCGAGACCGAGACCCTGATCATGTTCGCGGCGCGTCGCGAACACATGGCACGGGTGATCCTGCCAGCGCTCGCCGCCGGACAATGGGTGCTGTGTGACCGTTTCAGTGACGCGAGCTTCGCCTACCAGGGGGGCGGCAAGGGTGTCGCGCATGACAAGCTCTCGACACTCGAGCGCTGGGTGCAGGGCGACTTCGGACCCGATCTGACCCTGCTGTTTGACATCCCGACCGAGCAGGCGCGGTCGCGCCTGGCCGCGGCACGCAGTCCGGACCGCTTTGAGCGCGAAGGGCAGGCATTTTTTGAGCGGGTGCGTGACGCCTATCTGAAACGCGCCGCGGCGCAGCCCGAGCGCTTTGTGGTGATCGATGCCTCGCGCGGCATTGAGGCGATTCAGGAGCAGATCGGCGATGAGATCCGGCAGCGTTTCACACCTGATGTGTAATCTTACAATAGTACAATAAGTGACTGATATATATAGTAATAACAAGAATGAGATTCTGCCGTGGCAGCTCGATGCCTGGGGGCAGATGAAGCAGCTCGCGCAGCGCGGGGTGGGTGGAATACTGCTGTGCGGCCAGCATGGCCTCGGGGCCTCGGCTCTGGCGCGTTATTTCGCGAAGTGCCTGTTGTGCCAGAGGCCGCTGGAGGGCGGTGCGGCTTGCGGGAGCTGCGACGCGTGCACTTGGGTCGACAATTTCGCCCACCCGGATCTGTTGATGCTGCGCCCCGAGGAGCTTGAAATTGCCGAGGGTGCCAGCGCCACCGGCGACGAATCCGAGGCAAGTGCCAGTGCCGATGGCGAAGAAGCGGGCGGAGTCCGCAAGAAGGCCGCGCCCAGTCGGGAAATCCGCATCGAGCAGGTGCGCCGCATCGCGCCGGCCCTGGCACTGGGCTCACACCGCGCGGGCATGCGCGTCGTCTTGGTCTATCCCGCCGAGGCGATCAATCATCCGGCCGGAAATGCGCTCCTGAAGATCCTCGAAGAACCGCCGGCCGCTACCTTGTTCGTGCTCTGTGCGGATCAGCCGGAACGATTGATGCCGACCATCGTGTCGCGCTGCCAGCGGGTGGTGCTGCGCGCGCCATCGACTGAGGCTGCATTGCAGTGGTTGCGCGCCCAGTCAGTCAAGAATCCCGAGCAGTGGTTGAGTGAAGCCGGGGGCGCGCCGCTGGCCGCACTCGAATTGGCCTACGACCTCGACGAATTGGGCAGCCAGCGCAAGGCTCTGTTTGACGCGCTCGCCGATCCGGCGCGCTTTAACCCGCTCGCCCTCGAGCTCGTCCTCGCGCGGGTCGAACCGTCAGTTGTTGTCGGCTGGCTACTGCGCTGGGTCTATGACTGCCTCGCCTATTGCCTCGCCGGACGGATACGCTATTATCCACAGGAGGCCAAGCGCATCGAACGGCTTGCGCAGGCCAGCCAGGTCTGGCGCCTGCTGGCTTACTGGACCTTCTTATGTGCACAGGCGCGGCTGGTACGCCATCCACTGAATCGCGCACTGTTTCTTGACGACCTATTGGCCGGATACGGCGAGGCGATGCAACGATGACCAGACAGCAGCAGGGCCGTCATGAGTGAAGTCGTCAAGTCGGCGGTCGCACGCCCGAGCGTTCTCTCCCTGAATATCAAGGAGAAGGCCGCCCTGTATGCGGCCTATATGCCCTACCTGAAAAACGGTGGCATCTTTGTGCCTACCGGCAAGCCCTATACGCTAGGCGATGAGGTCTACCTGCTCTTGTCGCTGATGGATGATCCGTCCAAGTTTCCGATCGCCGGTCGCGTCGCCTGGGTTACCCCTCAGGGGGCGCACAACAACAAGGCCCAGGGCATCGGTGTGCATTTCTCCGAGGACGAGGGTGGCGCGGCAGCTCGGCGGCGAATCGAGGAAATCCTGGGTGCGGCCCTAAAATCCTCGCGCAGCACGCATACGATCTAGCTCAGCCGGTTCCTGTTCCGTGTCCAAGGCTCCTGATGCCGCGCTGATCCGGCTGGCGCGGCGTGAAGATCTGCCGGCTATCGTCGCGATCTATAATTCCACCATCGCCTCACGGCAGGTCACGGCCGACCTGGAGCCGGTGAGCGTGGCCAGTCGCGCGGCATGGTTCGATGCCCACAACGAGCACAGCCACCCCTTGTGGGTACTCGATGACGGGACCCCGGGATCTGCGATGCTCGGCTGGGTAAGCCTGTCGAACTTTCACAATCGCGCCGCCTACGATGCCACAGCCGAGGTCAGCGTATATCTCGACCCGCAGGCGCGCGGCAAGGGTCACGGCGCGCGCCTGCTGGGACATGCTATCGATGCGGCACCCGGACTGGGCTTGCGTAACCTTGTCGGACTGATTTTCGGCCACAATGGCCCGAGCCTCGCTCTTTTCGCACGCATGGGTTTTCAATCCTGGGGCAGCCTGCCGGCGGTCGCATTGCTCGATGGTGTCGAGCGCGACCTCGTAATCGTCGGACGGCGCCTCGCGTAAGCGGGTCCGTCCTCCATCGGAACCTGACAAGCGTGTTCGTCGACTCACACTGCCACCTCGACTTCCCGGGGCTAATCGAACGATTACCAGAGCTGCTCGCTGATATGCGCGACAACGAGGTCAGTCACGCGCTTTGCATCTGTGTGACGATCGATGACTTCGCGCGCGTTCTGCAGGTAGCCAATGCCGCGCCCAACCTCTATGCCTCGGTTGGCGTGCACCCGGACTACGAAGATCTGCGCGAGCCCTCGCTTGAGGAACTGCTGGTGCTTGCCAGGGATCCCAAGGTCGTGGCGATCGGCGAAACCGGTCTTGACTACTACCGGCTGACGGGGGAACTCGAATGGCAACGGCAGCGCTTTCGCACCCACATTCGTGCCGCGCGCGCCTGCGCCAAGCCGCTCGTGATCCACACGCGAGCGGCCTCGGCCGATACGCTTACCCTGATGCGCGAGGAAGACGCGGGGGCGGCCGGTGGCGTGATGCACTGCTTTACGGAGAACTGGGAAGTCGCCAGCGCCGCACTGGATCTGGGCTTTTATATTTCGTTCTCCGGCATTGTCACTTTCAAGAATGCGCGCGATCTTCAGGACGTAGCGCGGCGCGTCCCGCTTGAGCGTATGCTGATTGAGACCGATTCGCCCTATCTTGCTCCCGTGCCTCATCGAGGAAAAACCAACCAGCCGGGATGGGTGCGTCACGTGGGCGAGTTCATCGCGCAACTGCGTGGCATTCCAGTGGCTCAGCTTGGGGAGCAGACTTCTGATAATTTCTTTAGATTATTCAATATATTAAGATAGATAATTAAAGTGAAACATTGGAAACTCGCGCAGCTGGCGGCCTTGGTGCTTTTTTGCGGACCTCTTGTGGCCAGCGCCGGGGTCTCCGAGGATCTGCTTGGGGCCATCGAGCTCGACAGCGCGGTGCGCGTGCGCGACGCGCTAGCGAAGGGTGCCGATCCCAACTTGCGAACCGCGGAAGGTGAGACGGCGCTGATTCTCGCCCTGCATGAGGAGCACTACAACAGCGTGCGCGCGCTACTTGAGGCCCCTGGAATCAACCTGGACGCAGAAAATTCGCGCGGCCAGACGGCCCTCATGGTAGCGGCCTTCCAGGGTCGGATCGATATCGTGCGCCAGTTGGTCGATGCCCATGCGGAGATTCATCACACGGGATGGACAGCACTGCATTACGCTGCCGGCAATGGCCAGGTCGAGGTGCTGCGCTATCTGATAGATGAGGGTGCCTACGTCGATGCCCAATCGCAAAGCCACACGACGCCGCTGATGATGGCTGCCCGCGCGGGACAGCGCGCGGCGTGTGCGGTTCTGGTTGACGCCGGCGCCGATCCGAGCCCGATCAACGATGCCGGCTTGTCAGCCCTGGATTTCGCAAAAAAGGCCGGCGACGAGGGCCTGGTGCACTGGTTCGAAGGGGTCGAGCATCGCTGGCAGCGTCGTCACGAGCCGGGCGCTCCTCCCGAAGTGGAGCCTGGTGCAAGTCCTCCTGCGTCACCCCCGAGCGGCTCTGCCCAGTGACAGGCGCCATCACTTGATGACAAGGCGCTGGGCACGCTCCCGCCGGCGTGGTTTTACCCGAGCAGGGCAGGGTCGATGCGGATTCTCAGGGTGAGCAGATGCTGGGCCATCGCCTTACCCAGTGGATCATTGCGTAACGAAGCCATGCCGCCACCACCGAGTGCGTCTTCAAGAACATAGTTGAATGCGCCGATCCCGGGCAGGGCATAGCGCCTCACCTCGCCCTGTACAAAGCGCGCCAGGTGGGCGCGCACCCGCTTGGCGGTGACCTCACCTGCGATCACGTCGAAAAAACGCGGCTCGCGAGCGATGATGCCGACATTGCAACGGCTGCCCTTGTCGCCGCTGCGGCCATGGGCAATTCGTATCAGAGGCACTTCAACAGAACCTGCCGGGGTCTCGATTTGCAGCTCGCCAGGCTGCGCCGCAGGCTCTGCAGTTGGCTTGGCGCCACCGGACGGCGAAGGTGCCGCAAGGGTCTGATCGCGACCCTCGAAGTGCAATTGCGCACTCACCAGCCCCTTATCGATCAGACAGCTAAAGAGCCGAATGCAAGGCACGACCGCGGGCCGCCCCGCAATCAGGCTGCCGGTCGTGCCAGGTGCAAATGAAGTGCCCGCCGGGGCGATTTCGCGCGCGAAGAGCTCGAGCGCTTCGCGCTTTGCGTGACTGACGGCAAGTCGCAGAATTGCCTCGCCAAAGGCCTCCTCGTCGCCCGCGCCCAACACTTCGAGTTCGACCCCTGTGTAATCAGGCCAGCCGCGGGCAGCTAGCATTTCGCGCGTGCGCGCGAGAATGGCTTGACCACTGCGGCGCGCCTTTGCTCCGGCCGCAAAACCGACAATCGTCAGGCTTGCCATGCAGCGAAAGCCGTCCTGCCAGGTTGCGCTGACCTTGTAGAAATCGGTGGGCGGCAAGCCCAGCGCACCTGTTACGAGCACGTGCGTGGCGTCGACCTGCTTGATCTCGACGGCGCGAAAGTCGCACACTACGTCCGGCAGGATGTACGCACCCGGGTCGTCGATCTCGTAGACCAGCTGCTCGGCGGTAGCGGCAACGCTGATCACACCGCCCGAGGCTGTCGGTTTGGTGAGCAGAAACCGACCGTCAGCGTAGCATTCAAGGATCGGGTAACCGATGTGCGCCCAGTCGGGGACGGCGCGCCAGTCGGTCAAAAGGCCGCCGCAGGCCTGGGCACCACATTCGATCAGATGGCCAGCCAGCGAGCCCTGGGCCAAAAGATCGAATTCAGTGGTGCTCCAGCCGAACTCGTGCATCAGGGCGCCTAGCGTGACCGCGCTATCGACCACACGGCCGGTGATGACCACCTGGGCACCCTCGCCCAGTGCTGCGGCGATCGGTGCTGCGCCAAGATAGGCGTTGGCACTGATCAGGCGCTGCGGCATCGGGGCACCGGAATAAAAGTCGCTAACGCCCAGGGCACGCAGTTCACCCATCGCTGCGGAAACCTCGTCGCCGTCGACCACCGCAATACGCACCGCGACACCCAGTTCCTGGGCCAGTTCCGCGAGGTGCCTGGCACAGGCGGCGGGATTCATGCCCCCAGCGTTGGAAATGACACGAATTTTGCGCGCGACGCAGCTTGCCAGCACCTCGCGCATCGCGATCTCGACGAAGTCGGTCGCGTAGCCTTTGTTGGCGTCCTTCATGCGCGCGGCCGCGAGAAGTGACATCGTCAACTCGGCAAGGTAGTCGAATACCAGATAATCGAGATTTTCGACCGCGCACAACTGGCTGACCGCAGTGGCACTGTCGCCCCAGAAGGCGCTCGCGCCACCGATGCGTACCACTTTATCGCTCATGAGGACAGGAAGGCTACCCTAGCCGAGCAAACGCTTGACGGCTTCATCGCGCGTCGCATCGAGCGGCGCCGGACCGGCGCCCGCGGCCCGGGTGTGTCGCCAGATAAGGCCGGCGACGATCAGCACCAGGAGCAGGAAGGGGCCGAACCAGAGAAACAGGGTATTGGCCTGTACGGGCGGGCGGTAAAAGATGAAATCACCGTAGCGCTCGTGCAGATATTCGCGGATCTCGGCGTCACTCTTGCCGGCGCGCGCCTGCTCGCGTACCTCGCGACGCAAATCCTCCGCGAGTCCGGCATTCGAGTCCGCCAGCGTCTGGTTCTGGCAGACCAGGCAGCGCAGTTCGAGTTCGAGCGATCGCAGTCGCGCTTCGAGCACCGGATCGCTCGCCAGGCGCGATTGCTGGTCGCTCAGCGGCGCCGGTGGGGGCACCGGGTCGCCGCGCGCCACGACGGGCGCAAGCAGAACGGCCAGAAGAATCGCGAGCGTCTTCATTGGTTCAACTTGTTGATGAGGGGGACGAGTTCCTTGTCGATGATCTCGGGAGTGAGCTCGCCAATTACCTTGTGGCGGATCACGCCGTTGCGATCGATCAGAAAGCTCTCGGGAGCCGCATAGACCCCGTAGTCGATGGCGATCGAGCCATTGGCATCGACCCCGGTGGCGCTATAGGGATTGCCCAGTTCGCGCAGCCACTGTCGGGCGTCGCCCGGGTCGTCCTTCCAGTCCAGGCCAATGATCGGGACGAGTTTGCGCGCGGCTAGCGCCATGAGGGTTTCGTGCTCGTCGCGACAGGTGCCGCACCAGGAACCCCAGACATTGAGCAGCCAGACCTTGCCACGCATGGCGTCGCTTGCCACCACGCGATTGGGATCGCCCAGGTCCGGCGCACGAAAACTCGCCGCCGGCTTGCCGATGAGCGGCGAAGGGACCAGCTTCGGGTCGAGGTAGAGTCCGCGCAGCAAAAATCCGCACAGGACCAGGAAGGCGATCAGAGGCAGACTGTAGCGCAGCACTTTCATGGTGTAACCGCCCCGGACAGCTCTGCGGTGCGGCGCTTACCGGCCAGCGCGAGGTAACGCTTGTCAGCCAGTGCCAGGGCGCCGCCGAAGGCCATGATGAAACATCCTGCCCAGATCCACGAAACAAAGGGTTTTATGTAGATGCGCACTGACCAGGCGGTCGAACCGATGGGCTCGCCGAGCGACACGTAGATCTGTCCGAACAGACTGGCCTTGATGGCTGCCTCCGTCATGACCTGACCGGAGGCCTGGTACTGACGTTTTTCCGGATACAGGACCGTGACCGGCGTGCCGGCGCGACTGACCTCGACGCGTCCCTGCAGTCCCCGGTAATTGGGCCCCGGAAATTCGCTCACCCCGGTGAACAGGAAGTCGTAGCCCGCGACCTGGGTTGGTTGTCCGCGATCGAGCCGGGTATCGGTCTCGGTCTCGGTGCACTTTAATACCGTCACACCGATGATGAACACGGCAACGCCGACGTGAGCGACGTGCATGCCGTAGAAGCTGAGCGAATTGGCGCCAAGCTTGCCGAGGAGGTCGGATTGAGGTGCGAGGCGCCAGCGTGTTACGAGGTGTTCGAGGCTGCTGGCGATGATCCAGAAAGCCAGAAAGAGGCCGCCTGCCAGCCACACCGAGTAGCTGGGCGCGACGAGGGGCAGGACGAGGGCCAGCACCAGGGCCACGAGAAAGCTTGCGCGCCGGCGCTGCCAGAGCAGGGCCACGCTGGTCTTGTTCCAGCGCGCCACCGGGCCGATACCCATGAGCAAGAGCGCCGGGATCATGAGCGGATAAAACACCAGATTGAAGTAGGGTGGGCCGACCGAGATCTTGCCAAGATCGAGGGCGTCAAGAAGTAACGGCGCCAAAGTGCCCAGAGCGACCGCGACCATGGCGACCGCGAGCACGATGTTATTGCCAAGCAGCATCGATTCGCGCGAGACCAGCGCAAAACGGGCGCCAAGGCCCACCGACTGGGCGCGCCAGGCGTAGATGCCAAGCGAGCCGCCGATGACTACCGCCAGAAAACCGAGGATATAGGTGCCGCGAGTCGGATCATTGGCAAAGGCATGAACCGAGGTCAGGACTCCGGAGCGCACCAGAAAGGTACCAAGCAGCGACAGTGAGAAGGCCATGATCGCCAAAAGCACGGTCCAGCTCTTGAATGCGCCACGCTTCTCAGTGACGGCCAGCGAATGGATCAGTGCGGTACCGACGAGCCAGGGCATGAATGAGGCGTTTTCAACCGGGTCCCAGAACCACCAGCCGCCCCAGCCGAGCACGTAGTAGGCCCAGGCACTGCCAAGGCAAATGCCAACGGTCAGAAAGCACCAGGCGGCGGTGGTCCACGGCCGAGACCAGCGCGCCCAGGTGGCGTCAAGCCGTCCGCCGATGAGCGCTGCCATGGCAAACGCATAAGCAACCGAGAAGCCGACGTAGCCCATGTAGAGCATGGGTGGGTGAAACACCATTCCAGGATCCTGCAAAAGCGGATTGAGGTCCTTGCCCTCCGGCACGGGCAGTTGACGCAGAAACGGACTCGAGGTGGCGAGCAGGAACAGGAGGAAGCCAAAGCTGACAAAGCCCATGACGGCCAGCACCCGGGCGCAGACCGACAGCGGCAGGCGTCTGCTGAATACGCTGACCGCAGCCATCCAGAGCGACAGCATCAGGGCCCACAGGAGCAGCGAGCCCTCATGCGAGCCCCAGGTCGCAGCCACGCGGTAGTAGCCGGGCAGGTGCGAATTGGAATTCTCGGCAACGTTGATTACCGAGAAGTCGTTGGAATAAAAGGACCAGGCGAGGCAGCCAAAGGACAGCGCGATAAACACGAAATGGGCGCGCGCCAGGGGACGGGCCATGCCCATCAGGGGCGTGCTGTTACGATAGGCGCCGATCTGCGGCACGACCGCGAGGATTGCCGCCAGCACGAGCGCCAGCACGAGAGAAAAAGCGCCAATTTCCGGAATCATGAGCTATTGCCTTACCAGTGGAGTGGCGGTGCCGGGCGCAGCAGTGCCTGCTGCCGTGTCACCGACGTAGAGCTCGCCCGAAAGGGGTTTGCCGGCGGCCTTGAGGGCGCGCGCCGCCTCGGGCGGCATGTAGTTTTCGTCATGCTTGGGAAGCACTTCGCTGGCATGCATGACACCGGCGCCGTCTACCGTCCCTAAGGCGACAACGCCCCGACCCTCGTGAAACAGGTCCGGCAGGATGCCGGTGTATTCGACCTGTACCGTGCGCACGGTATCGGTCACGCGAAACGAGACAGCAAGGCCCTGATTGCGCACCAGGCTGCCGGTCTCAACAAGGCCGCCAATGCGAAACGGCCGATCGCGCGGCACTTCATGGTTGGCCACCTGGCTCGGTGTGTAGGAGAAATTGATATTTCCCCCGAGTGCCGTCAACACCAGGCCGACTGCGACCGACAGCAGGGCGAGCCCGGCTACGATCAGTGCGAGGCGCTTGTGACGCGGTTTCATCGTGTTTGTCCCGTGGCGGCGCGGCGCCGTGCATCCTCGGTCGCAAGCTCGTCGATCAGGCGCGCCTGCGCGAGCTGTTGATGGAGTCTGCGCTTTGCCATGGCGAGCCCGATGAGTTCGCCCGCGATCGCGATGGCAAACAACCCATAGGCACCCCACACATACCAGCCGTAACCCGCCAGCCGCTCAAAATCCACGATTGATGATCCTCATGTCCGGTCTTGACCGGCGTTTGCCAGCCACTGCGCGCCGCGCTCGCGCCAGACAATTTTGCCACGCACTCGGGCCAGCACCACGGCAATGGTATACGCCCAGGCGGCCAGGGTCATAAGCAGCATCGAGTGCAACACAATGGGCGGTGCGCTGGAATTGCCCGTCATGCGGATGGTGGCGCCCTGATGCAGGGTGTTCCACCAGATCACCGAGAAGTAGATGATAGGCAGGTTGATGCTGCCAAGCAGCACCAAAAGGGCACCGGCGCGATCGGCGCGTGACTGGTCGTCAATGGCACTGTGCAGCGCCATGTAGCCGGCGTAGAGGAACAGCAGGAGCAGCGTCGACACCGTGCGGGCGTCATTGACCCACCAGGTTCCCCAGGCCGGTTTACCCCAGAAGGACCCAGTCATGAGCGCGAGTGCCGTGAACAGGGCGCCGGTCGGGGCCAATGCCTCGATCATCAGCGCGGCAAGGCGGGTTCGCCAGGTCAGGTGCACCACGGCATAGCCACACATCACGAAGTAGCAGAACATCCCCATCCACGAGGCTGCGACATGGATAAACAGGATGCGATAGATCTCACCCTGCTGAAAGTCGGTCTGAGCGACGACAAGCCCGTCGTATAAGCCCCAGGCGCACAGGCCGATGCTCAAGAGCGCGAACCAGGGGACAAGGCGCCCGGCGAGCGGATAGAACACCGCCGGAGAAGCCAGTTGGAAAGCGCGATTAATCTTGATTTCCATTATCAGTCCAGCGAAATGCGCAAGGCCGCGGCCGCGGCAAACGGTGAGAGTACTACCCCGAACAGTACCAGTGCGCCGAGCACACACAGCGCGGTCGTGGGGTCGACTCCCGAGCGCCACAGGTCGACCGCCCCGGCACCGAAGACCAGCACCGGCACATAAAGCGGTAATACCAGGAGCGCTACCAGCACCGAGCTTGCGCGCGCGCCGAGCGCCAGGGCGGCAGCGATCGCCCCGAGCATCGATAGTACCGGCGTGCCGAGAAGCAGCGCGAGCGCAAGGATCAGAAGTGCCTGGCCGGAAAGGCCGAAGGCGATGGCGATTGCGGGTGCGAGGACGGCCAGGGGCAGCCCCGTGAGCAGCCAATGCGCCACGATTTTCCCGGCGCACAGGCCTGCCAGCGGGTAGGGCGAAAGCAGCATCTGCTCGAGCGTGCCGTTGGCCAGATCGCGCGCATACAGGCGCGGTAGCGACAGCAGCACTGCGAGGAGGCCGCTGACCCAGATGAGCCCGGCGGCGAGCTGCGCGAGATGCTCGGTGTCGGCGCCGACTCCAAGCGGAAACAGGCTCGCCACCATGACAAAAAAGATCAGTGGCTGGGCGAGATCGGTGCGCTCGCGCAAGCCCTGGCGCAACTCGCTTTTGACCATCAGCCAGGCGGCGGTCAGTGCCGCGCCATCGGTGGCAAGGACCAGCTCGCTCGGCCCGCCTGGATTGGGCGCGCTGTTCATAGAGTCAGGCCTGTCACCGCAGCATCGAGCGCGAGTTCCTGGTGCGAGCTAAAGAGCAGCATGCCGCCGGCGGCAAGGTGCGCGCTGGCGCGCGCTTCGAGAATCGTCTGGCCCTCGCGATCCAGGCCATTGGCTGGCTCATCGAGGATCCACAGCGCGCGCCCGGCAAGAGCCAGCCGTGCCAGGACGAGGCGACGCTTCTGGCCAAGCGACAGATAGCGCGTCGCGAGCTTGCCGCGGCGCGCCAGGTTGACCGCCTCGAGAGCGTCGTGCCGACGCACTTTGCTCACTGATATACCGTCAAAGCCGAGCATTTCGGCGAGGCACTCATCGACTGTCAGATCCTCCTTCAGGGGCGCCACGTGACCCACATAGATCATGGCGGCGCGATACTCGACACTGTGTGGCGCGCTGTCATTCCAGAGCACCTCGCCGGCCGCGGGCAGCGCGAGCCCGGCGAGAATGCGCAACAGGCTCGTCTTCCCGGAGCCATTGGCACCGGTGACCCAGAGCGCCGACCCTGCTTCCAGATTTACATCCAGGCCCGCAAACAGCAGCGCGGCGCCGCGCCGGCAGGCGAGTCCCCGGGCTTGCAGTCGGTTGCCGTTGGTTCCCATCGCCGGGCTAGGGCACGACCGAATCGATGACGATCTGAACACCGCGCGTGCCAGGCTTGACGGGCGCACTGGCGCCGCGCAGATCGCCGCTTGCCGCGAGCGCATTGCCGCTCTTTGAGACGCGTGCCTCGACGATGACCGAGGAGGCCGAGGACAACTTGGCCCCTGGCGCCATCGCCATCGCATCGGTGAGCTCGAAGGCACGCGGCAGTTCGCGCGCGCCAAAGCGCAACACAGCCAGGGGCATGTGGGGTGCGCCGGCGGCAGGGTTGGTCGCGCGCGCGAACACGAAAACCGTATCCGTGAGAGCGACACGGGATGCGAGATTGGGCGCGATGTCGACCTTGCCGGCAACCCCCGGCGTGGCTCGGCTACTGTCTTGCGCACCGGCAGTTGCGCCTGGTGGGCCTGACTGCCTGGCGCCGACTCTCTGGCGCAGCGCAACAAGGGTCTGCTCGATCTGTTGCGCATCTTCTGAGCCTGGCGGCAAGAGCCTCTCAAGGCGCTCCCAGTAGCCCAGCGCCCCGGCGAAATTCTTGCGGGCGAGTTCAGCCGAGCCGGCGAGTTCGAGCGCCTTGAGGTTATCCGGATCGATCTCGAGCGCGCGCTGCAGGAGTTCACGTGGCCGGCCTTCCAGGGTCTCGCCGCTGGCCATAGCGAGGGCGTCGGCATAGTCGGCCAGTACCTGGGCATCACGCGGCGCCAGGGCGTTGGCGCGCGCGTAGGAGCCGGCCGCGTCGGAATAGCGCCCGAGCACGAGCTGGGAATGTCCGAGCAGCTTCCAGCCCTGCACATCATTGGGATTGGTGCGCATTTTTTCGGCGAGGCGATCAACCATCGCGATCACCCGCGGATCGACGCGCGGCGAGATCGGCCCGCTGCTGTCGAGCGCTGCCTCGTTGCCAAACAGGCCATAGAGCAGCACCGACGATGCGATCACGAGCGTGGCGAGCGCGAGCGCCAGGCCGCGACGTGCGCCGCTGCGTGCTTTCGCGGGTTCGCTGCCATTGTCGAGGACTTCGCCGGCGGCGCGACGCCGTAAGTCGAGGAGCGCCTCCTCGTGCTCGCTTGAGCTGAGTTCACCCTGTGCCAACTCGCGCGCCAGTGCCGCGCGTTCCGCGCGCCAGACCGCAAGGTTCGACTCGCGCTCCTCGATGACAGGTCTCTTGTTGGGGAAGCACAAAGGCAGCACAACAGCGGCGAGCGCAAGCAGCAGTAGCGCGGCCATCACGAGCAGGGCAGGGATCATCGATTTCTAGTTCAGGATCGGCACGTGGCGCGTGCCACCAGCGGCCAGCGCGCAGTATACATGGCGCTCGCTGCAATTCGGATCGCGCGCCAGTGTTGTTAGAGAGGCGCATGCGTGACCAATTTCATTCAATTTCCGACGCACTGCGACTACACTTCGAACATCCTGACGGGTGGACTAAGTCCCCCGCATCTAATGAGCAGGCCGCGGACCGAAGTCGACTAGAGGCCAGCCGTGCCAGCCGGGGGTGAGTCGGTAGCAATGCGCCACAGCACCGTCCTGCAGTATCGGGACTATCTCTATCTGAAGCTGGCAACGCTGCTCTGCGTGGGCGCCGTGGTCGCCTACGTGCTCGCGCGCGAGCCGGGCGAAGGGCCGCAGCTGCCATTCGGGGGCACGTGGACCGGCTATGCGCTGGGTAGCATCGGGGCCCTTCTGATCCTGTGGCTGCTCTGGTTTGGCGTCAAAAAGCGTCGCTATCGAGGCGCCACTCCAGTGCGTGGCTGGCTCTCAGCGCATATCTATCTCGGGCTGTCGCTGATCGTGATCGCGACCCTGCATTCCGGGTTCCGCTTCGGAGTGAATCTGCATACCTTTTGCTACGCCCTGATGCTGATCGTCATTTTCAGCGGGCTCTACGGTGTCTATATCTATCTTTCCCTGCCCGGCGCGATGAGCATAAATCTGGGCGACGACTCGATCGAGACCATGCTTGCCGAGATCGTCGACCTGGATCGCGAGGCCGCGCGTGTGGGCTTGCAGCTGCCCGATGAAGTCAACCGACAGGTGGTGCGATCGATCGAGCGAACGCGTATCGGCGGCGGGGTCTGGCGCCAGGTCAGCGGCCGCCAGCGCAACGACCCGACTACCAAGCTGGTCCTCATGCTCGAGGGGAGCACAGCGCGCTTCACCGGTCAGCAGGCCACCGACGCACGTGCGCTGTATTCCCTGATGGTGCGCAAGAAGAACCTGGTCGATCGGGCGCGCAGCGAAATCGGCTATCGCGCGAGGCTGCAACTGTGGCTGGTATTTCACGTGCCAATCTCGATTGCGCTGGTGATTGCGCTCGGCGCCCACATCATCTCCGTGTTTTACTACCGCTAGGCCGACGCCAATGCGCTGTCTGCTCATCCAGATCACGCGCACGCGACGCGGCCAGCCCATGCGGGCCGCGCACATCATCGAAGGGGAGTCGCTCAAACTCGGTCGCGGCGCTGAATGCGCGATCAACCTACCCAATCCACGCGTAGCGCTGGTACACGCAATTTTGCGGCCTGCGGCCGACGGTCGCCTGTCGATCGAAGCGCATACCGATCCGATCAGCGTCAATGGGGTGATCGTCAGAAGCGCGCGCCTGCGTCCGGACACGCGCATCCTCATCGGACCCTATGAGCTGGTGGTTGAGCTCGCCGGCGCCGAAGGCTATCCCGAGCACGACTTTGCGCTGACCGTCGAGTTCAACGAGAACGCGTCGATGACCAAGGGCAAGGCGCGCCGGCGCGTGCCGATGACGCTGCGCGAGGCCGGACTCGGGCGCCGATTGCCATCGTTTGTACTGGCGCTCCTGGTTGGGCTGGGCTTTCTGGTGTTGCCGCTGTTGCAGGCAGCGAGGCCGGATCTGCTACCCGAGCGCCTGCGCGAGGATAAATTGATCGCCACCAGCTGGAACCCGGGATTGCTGGCCGCCGGTCACCGCGGCTTTGCGGCGGATTGCAAGTCCTGCCATGCCCAGGCCTGGCAGCACGTGGCAGACGCAGAGTGCGAGAAATGCCATGACGGGACTGCAGCGCATATCGCCAATGCGAGCCTGCAACAGGCAAGCTTTGGCAACTTGCGCTGTGCCGAGTGCCATCGCGACCACCGCGGCCTGGCCGGCATGCAGGACATCGATCCGGCCCTGTGCGTGCGTTGCCATGGCGACATTCGCGCGCGCCACCTCGATACGACCCTGCCCGATATCCGTGACTTCAAAGATGATCACCCGCCATTTCGCCTGTCTCTACTGCGCGGTCCGGGTGCGGCCGACATCGAACGCATCTCGCAGGACGTCAAGGGTGGCGTGCACCAGGACACCGGCCTGAAGTTCAATCACGAAAAGCACCTTGACCCGCGCGGAATCGAATCGCCCGGGGTCGGTTCGGACAAGGGTGGTCGGGTGGTTCTCGAGTGTGTCAATTGCCACCGCGCCTCGGCCAGCGGAGTTGGTTTTGAACCGGTTCGCATGGAGCAGCACTGCGCCCAGTGCCACCGCCTTGAATTCGAGCCCGCGCTGAACTCGCGGGAAGTGCCGCATGGCTCGGTAGCGAAAGTCACCGACAGCTTGCGCGAGTTCTATGCCAGCGCAGCCCTGGGATCGACGCGCCTGGATGTTGAAACAGTCGATGGCCTGTTACATCAGCCGCTTACACGAACAACAGAAGTGCGGCGTCGCGACGCGATCGCGTGGGCCAACGAGAAGGCCCAGGCGGTTGCCACCGATCTGATCGAGGTGCGGGTCTGCGTGGTGTGCCACGAAGTCACGCGGCGTAGCGCCACCGAGCTCGCTGCCAGCGGCAATCCGGACCCCGCCGCCTGGACCATCAGGCCGATCCTCGTCACCCAGCGCTGGTTGCCAGGCGCCCGCTTCGAGCATCAACGCCATGCCGGCGTGCCATGCGCCAACTGTCACGCCGTGCAGCACCAGAAAACCAATACCGAAGTGGCCATGCCGGATATCGCACAGTGCCGAAGCTGCCACGTCGGTGCGCGTCCCGAGCACGACAAGGTCACCAGTGGCTGTGAGCTCTGCCACGGCTTTCATAATCATCTTGAGCCTGGCCAGCCGAGCCGCATGGAGCGCATGTTGAAGGCCTCGCGCGGGTCAGCGGACGAGGCAGGCCTCGCGCCCCCCACCGACGGTCTCACCGCGCGAGCGGTGCAGCCATGAGCCCCACCCGCGGCGTGCGCAGCTCCCTTAGACGCAAGCCGAGGCGTTTGCGGGACGGAGCAATTGCGCTGGCGCTGTGGCTGCTTGGCGCCTGTGGTTCGGGCGGTGGCGGCAGTCCCTCCGGTGCGCCCCCGGTGCCCAGCGGCAGCGCGGCGATAAACTCGCTCACGGCGGCCGATGTCGCGCTGGTCCTCGAGCAGGGTGTCCTCGAGGCCCAGGCGCACCAGTCCAATGCCAGTATCGCGGTGGTCGATCGCGTAGGCAATCTGCTCGGTCTATTCAACATGAGCGGTACGGCAACCAGCTTCACGATCACTGACGGGCGCGCGGTGACTGGTGGACTCGATAACGTCAGCCTTGCAGGGGCCAGTCTCGCTTCGGTGTCCGAGGCAATGACTGCCGCCTACCTGTCGTCCGACGGCAACGCCTTCTCGACGCGCACGGCAAGTCAGATCATTCAGGAAAATTTCAATCCCGGCGAGACCGATCAACCCAGCGGGCCGCTGTTTGGCGTGCAGTTTTCGCAATTCAGTTGTTCCGAAATCATGCAGTCGAGTTCGTCGACCGAGGGGCCCCATGGCTCGCCGCTGGGCCTGTCCGGATCCCCGGGGGGGCTGCCGCTCTATAAGGACGGCGTGCTGGTCGGTGGCGTGGGCGTGATCGCTGACGCGAGCTATACGATCGATCGCAATATTCTCGATATCGCACCCAGTCTCAATGAGCTCATCGCGGTCGCCGCCAGTACCGGTTACGCGGCGCCTGTCTCGATTCGTGCCAACCGGATCACCGCGGGTGGTCGTTCGCTGCGCTACGTCAATTCAGAGGCGATCCTGTCCAATCCGGCCGATCACGCGAGCCTGGCAAGCCTGCCGGGGACGCTCGTGACCGGGCCTCTGGCCGGTGTTGCCTACGGAACGCCAGCTTCGGGTCTGCGCGCCGATACCGGTACATTCGCGGCCCTCGGAGCCTTTACCCTCGTTAATGCGAGCAATCAACCGCGCTTTGCGCCACGCGGGGGCAGCGACGGTTTTCTGACCGAGGCGGAAGTCACCGAGATCCTGACGAGCGCCCTCAAGGTGGCCTCCCACACGCGCGCCCAGATCCGCCAGCCGCTCAACACGACGGCGCAGGTAAGCATTACGGTCGTTGACACCCAGGGGGTCGTGCTGGGATTCACGCGCAGTGCCGATGCGCCTATATTCGGCATAGACGTGGCCCTGCAAAAGGCGCGCACGGCGATGTTTTTTTCACAACCCAGCGCGGCGGCCCAGCTCGCGGCATTGCCCACGTTCAATTACTTCGATGGCACTGCGGTGTCGATCGGCTCCTACATCGGTGCCGCCCAGAGCTTTTTTGGCAACCCGGCTGCCTTTGCCGATGGCACGGCATATTCCGCGCGCGCCATCGGAAACCTCAGCAGGCCGTTTTTTCCGGATGGCATCAATGGCAATCCCCCGGGTCCGCTATCGAAGCCCTTCTCGAGCTGGAGCGTGTTTAGCGACGGGCTGCAACTGGATCTCGTGAATCAGTTCCTGCTCGGCCAGGCGACGAGCTGTACCGGGATCGCGCAACTCGCAAATGGCATTCAGATCTTCCCGGGGGGTGTGCCGATCTATCGGGGCAACCAGCTGGTAGGCGCAATCGGCGTGTCCGGCGATGGCGTGGACCAGGACGATATGGTCGCCTTTCTCGGTCTCGCCAATGCGGGCAAGACGCTCGCAAGCGGGGTTGCCAATGCACCGCCGGGGATCCGCGCCGACAACATAGTCCCGCCGGGTACCGGTACGAACCTTCTTTACGTGCAGTGCCCCCAGGCGCCGTTTACCGACAGCGACGCGCAGGACGTATGCAACGGGCTCTAGGACGCTGGTTCGATGCATTGCGACCCGGGCGCGCATGCGTACTTGGCGCCTGCCTGTTGGCCTTGACTAGCGGGGTCGGTGCGCAGATCGCGGAACCGTGGATTGGCGGTGAGCCGGCGGCTGGCGTGGCCAGCGCGCAGCTCGGTATCCTCACGGCTGGCGAGCCGACGACGAGCTCGATATGGACCTTCCAGATCGCCGAAATCATGGGGGACGATGAAGCCCCGGCGACCCTCGTGGCACAAAACGAAGTACCTGGCACTAGCACCAGCACCTCGCCGGCAAAGGTGCCAACGCCGCTGCAAATTCCGCAGCACGAGCCGCTGACCTATCCGGTTGCACCGGCCGATCCGGCGCAGATCGAGCCACCCACGCCCCTGATGCCCCGAGAATCCGTGGCGGTGCCGGACCGCTGGCGCATCATGGAGACGCTGGGCCTAAAGGATGATCCACTGGACCCCTATCACCAGAACACCCTGAAGGGCGACAAACCCCTCGAAGCACTCTCAGACCTTGGGCCCGACTGGTTTCTAGCGCTGTCGGCGATTTCGGATTCGACCTACAGCATGAGTCGCATCCCGCTGCCGGTCAGCTCGGCCGGGGCCGGCGAGAATGGTACCTACAGCGTGTTCGGCAAGCCGAACCTGGTGGGTTTTGACCAGAACTTCATCTTTTCCGCTTCGATCATCGAGGGCGATACAAGCTTTCGGCCACCTGACTACCAGATCCAGATCACCCCGGCTTTCAATTTCAACTACCTGCGCGCCCAGGAACGCGGCATCGTGAACGTCAATCCCGAAAATGGGCTCACGCGAACCGACGGCTTTGCGACCTTGCAGGAAGCCTTCATCGATAAACATCTGCGCGACGTCTCCGACAACTACGACTTCGACAGCATCCGCTTTGGCATTCAGCCCTTCAATGCCGACTTTCGCGGTTTTCTATTCGAGGACAGCGCTTTTGGTGTGCGCCTGTTCGGCACCCGCGATAGCAATCTTTGGCAGTACAACATCGCCTGGCTTCGGCGCATCGAGAAGGACACCAATAGCGGCCTGAACGATCTGGGAGCCGGGCTGCGCCGCGACGACAGCTTTATTGCCAATGTATATCGTCAGGATTTTCCAGTACCGGGCCATACCACCGAGTTCGTGATCCTTCATAACGTCAACGGCGAGGATGACGCGCCGTTTTACGACTCCAACGGGTTCCTGCAACGACCGGCGCCGGTCGGCGACGGCTTACCCCACCATTACTCGGTCACTTACGTGGGGCTCAACGGCGATGGCCACTTTGGCCGCTGGAATCTGACTTCGTCGATCTACGGCGCCTTTGGCGAGGATTCGCACAACCCAATCGCCGAGCAGCCCGAAACCATTCGTGCAGGCTTCGCTGCGCTTGAACTGTCGCGCGATTTCGACTGGGTTCGCGTGCGCGCAAGCGGGGTCTATGCGACTGGCGATAACAATCCCTATGGCGGTATCGCCAGCGGATTTGATGCCGTACGCGAAAACCCGGACATTGCCGGTTCGGATACGAGCTTCTGGATCCGCCAGGCGATCCCGCTCATCGGCGGTGGCGGCGTGGTGCTGTCGGGCTCCAACGCCTTGTTGCCTTCCCTGCGAACCTCGGAAGACCAGGGACAATCCAATTTCGTCAATCCGGGGCTAAGTCTGGTCGGGATCGGTGCGGATTTCGACGTGCTGCCCGAGCTGCGCGTGCTGACCAATGTCTCCAAACTGGAATTTGCCTCGACTGCCGTGCTCGAGGTACTGCGCAACCAGGGTAGTATCAGTCGCGACATCGGCACCGATATATCGGCTGCATTGCAGTGGCGGCCGCTGCTCTCGCAAAACCTGGTCATCAGCGCCTCGCTGGCGGTGCTCGCTGCCGGGCGCGGTTTTAAGCAGCTCTACGACGCCGACCATATCGGACTGCCGTATTCCTTCCTGCTCGGTGTAACGGCGCGCTATTGACATGAACGAAGCTCTCAGCCAATCGATCATGTCCGCGCTTTTTCGCCTCGCGAAACTGTGCGCTCTGGTTTGTCTGTCGACCCTCTTGTTGACGGTGTCTGAAGCCAGTCAGACCGACGAGAAGCCGGTGTTTCGCAGTGACAGGATGGCGCCCGCAGCACCGCAGCGCCAGAGCCTCGAAGCCGCAGAAGCCAAGACGGCGGGCTGTCGCGATTGCCATACCAGGACAGACCACGAGACCATGCACGTCAATCCCGGCGTGGTGCTCGGCTGTACCGACTGTCATGGTGGCGACGCCAGCGTGCACTTGCCAGAGGGTGTCGGTTCAGATGCGCGCAACAGCGGCCCCTACGTAAAAACGCGCGATCTCGCGCACGTGCTGCCGCTATTTCCCGAGGCCTGGAATTTTCCGTCGTCAGCCAAGCCGCGCCAGAGCTATACGCTGCTCAACCGCGAGCGGGCGGAGTTCGTGCGCTTTGTCAATCCCGGCGACTACCGGGTGGCACGCGAGGCCTGTGGCGCCTGCCACCTGGCAATCATTCAGGCCAGCGAGCGCAGTCTGATGGCAACCAGCGCCATGCTCTGGGGAGGCGCGTCCTACAACAACGGCATCCTGCCCTACAAGCGCTATGTGCTCGGTGAGGCCTATGCTCCCGCGCAACCGTACGGCAGCGTCGGTGCGCTCCTGAAAAATCCGGTACCGCCGGACGAACACATGACGGCCATGGGGATCCTGCCCAGCCTAGCGCCGCTGCCCGCCTGGGAGACAATCCCGGCGATGGACATTTTTCGGGTATTCGAGCGTGGCGGCCGCGTCATCGGCACCCAGTTCCCCGATGTCGGGCAGCACGACGAGTCAGGCGAGTTGCAGCTGCTCGATGAGCCAGGGCGACCGGACATTCATCAGTCCAATCGGGCCGCCGGAACGGGCAGTCGCATCGCGGTGCCGGTAATCAATATCACCAAGACGCGCCTGAACGATCCCCATCTGTGGTTTCTCGGCACCAACGACAATCCGGGCGACTATCGCTCGTCCGGTTGCACTGCCTGCCATACCGTCTACGCGAACGATCGCGATCCGAGCCATTCGGGCGCCTACGCGCGCTTTGGCAATGAGGGCAAGTCCCAGTCGCTCGATCCGAGCATCGATCACGGCGAATCGGGCCATCCCATCAGGCACGAATTTACGCGTTCTATCCCGTCATCCCAATGTATGGTCTGTCACATGCACCAGCCCAACATCTTCGTGAACTCGTTCTACGGATTCACGATGTGGGACTACGAATCGGACGCCCCGTCGATGTGGCCGAGCCAGCAGAAGTATCCCAGTGCAGCCGAAGAGCACACCATCCTGGATCGCAATCCCGAGGAGGCGGCGATCCGCGGCAAGTGGGGAGATCCGCAATTCTCCAAGGATGTCAGTCTGCTCAACCCGAGTCTGAAAGACACCCAGTTTGCCGACTACCACGGGCACGGCTGGAACTTCCGGGCGGTCTACAAGCGCGACCGCCAGGGGACCCTGCTCGACAAGGATGGCCGCGCAGTCAGCGACACGGATCCCGACAAATTCTCCAAGGCAGTCCATCTGACATCGATCCACCTCGATGTCGGCTTTGCCTGTGTCGATTGCCATTTCGACCAGGATGCGCATGGCAACGGCCACATCTATGGCGAAGTCGCCGCCGCCATCGAGATCGATTGTCGCGACTGTCACGGCACGGCGCGCGCCTATCCGACGCTGTTTACCTCGGGGCCCGCTGCACGTCCGGGCGGCATGGACATGCGCCTGTTGCGTACCCAGGACGGGCGTCGCCGCTTCGAGTGGCGCGACGGCAAGCTCTACCAGCGCTCGGCACTCGATCCCAACAAGGAGTGGGAGGTCACGCTGGTCAAGGACACCGTAACACCCGGCAATCCGCGCTACAACCCCAAGGCAGCGCGCGCCAAACTGATGTATGCCGGCCAGGCCGGTCGCGACGGCGCCTGGGGACTCAAGGGTCAGGATCTGGCCCACGACGACAGCAAGATGACCTGCTTTGCCTGCCATCTATCGTGGACTACAACCTGCGCGGGTTGCCATTTGCCGATCCAGGCCAACAAGAAGACCGAGCGCCACCATTACGAGGGTGGCGAGAGCCGCAACTTTGCCACCTACAATCCGCAGGTAGCGCGCGACGACGCCTTCCAGCTCGGGGTCGAAGGCAGCGTCAAGGATGGCCGCATCGCGCCGGTGCGCTCGAGTTCGGCGCTGGTGCTCTCGTCGACCAATATCAATCGCGAGCACATCTATATCCAGCAACCGCCGATCGCGGCCAGTGGCTACTCATCCCAGGCCTTCGCGCCCCACTATCCGCACACCGAGCGCAAGACCGAAACCAAGACCTGCAGCGACTGTCACCTTTCGAGGCAGAACGACAACAACGCGATCATGGCCCAGCTACTTCTGCAGGGAACCAATTTCCTCAACTTCGTCGGTTATAACGCCTGGCTCGGCGAAGCACAGAACATCGAGGCGGTCCAGGTCACCGAGTGGGACGAGCCACAGGCGGTGATCGGCAGCTACCTGCATCGCTACGCCTATCCCGACTGGTACGCCGCGCACCAGGCCCGTGGGCGCGAATTGCCGGAGGCCCACGACCACGATACTCCGGACGCGGCGCGCTGCCTGCAGTTGCGCGGCGAATATCTCTACGTCGCCCAGGGCAGTGGCGGCATGCGCGTCTATGACGTCGCTTCGATCGCCAACAAGGGCGTGTCACAACGCATCATCACCGCACCATTCTCGCCGCTCGGACACGACACCCACATCGCGTCCAGTGACGCCACCTGCGTCGCGCTGCCTACCAACCAGTCGATTGCACCCCTGCGCAATCAGGGCGAGCTGATGTCCAAGGTCAACCAGGAACGCGCCTTTGCCGCGATCTATCACTACGCCTTTATCAGCGATGCGCGCGAAGGTCTGATCGTAACCAATGTCGATACGCTCGCCGATGGCGAGCCACGCAACAATTTTCTGACGCGCGCCCTGACCTGGAACGAAAACGGCGTGCTTGACGGCGCGCGTCATCTCGTCGTTGGCGGCGACTATCTCTATGTCAGCGCCGATCGCGGCCTGGTGATTCTGGACATCCATGACCCGCTCAAACCCAGGGTCGTGACGGTCGTGCCGCTTGCGGGCGTGCGCGCGAGCGCTCTGCAGTTTCGTTATCTGTTTGTTACCGACGCCGCGGGACTGGAAGTGATCGATGTCACCCGACCGGACAAGGCGCATCTGGTAGCAGGCGCGCGCGTCCCGCTGGCCGACGCGCAGCGTGTCTATGTCGCGCGCAGCTACGCCTATGTCGCTGCCGGTGCGCAAGGTCTGGCGATCATCGACGTCGAGCGCCCCGAACATCCGCGGCTTTACCAGCGCTTTGATGACGACGGACGCATCAACGATGCTCGCGACGTAATCGTGGGCTCGACCAATGCTTCGCTGTTTGCCTATGTCGCCGACGGCGCCAACGGGCTCAAGGTATTGCAACTGACCTCGCCCGAAATTCAGCCAAAGTTCTACGGATTCTCACCCGAACCCAAGCCGCAAGTGATAGCGTGGCGCAAGACCCGTTCGCCGGCGCTCGCACTGTCCAAGGGGCTCGATCGCGATCGCGCTGTCGATGAGACCGGGGGACAGATCGCGGTGTTCGGGCGCATTGGCGCGCGCCCGTTCACCAGCCAGGAGATGCAGCGCATGTACCAGAATCCGGACGGCTCGGTCTGGACGACGAGTGATCGACCCGAAAACCCGGGCGTCGAATCGGGAGGAGCGTCAAAGTGAACAAGTGCTTCACCATGGCGGCGCTTCTGACGGTTTTTGCCGTGAGTGCGGCCCCACTACCGGCCACCGCCAGCCCCGCGCCACTGTTGCCCTATCAGTCACCCGACAAAACCATCGGTACGGTCAATTGCGCCAACAGCATGTGCCATGGCGCTATCACGAACTGGAAGGATTCACGCGTGCTGCAAAACGAGTACGTGACCTGGTCGCGGCTGGACAAGCACACCCGTGCCACCGCCGTGCTAAATAACGAGCGCTCGGCGCGGATTGCACACAACCTCGGCCTGAAGGAGCCGGCTAGCCAGGCAGCGATCTGTCTGGACTGTCACGCGCACAATGTGCCCGAGCAGCTGCGTGGCGAGCGCTTTGTGATGAGCGATGGCATCGCCTGTGAGGCCTGCCATGGCCCGGCCGAGCGTTGGGTGCGGACCCATGTCGTGGCGGGCGCCAACCATGCCGACAACATCGCACACGGCCTGTATCCGGTCGATCAACCGATCGCCCGGGCGCGCCTGTGCCTGTCATGCCATTTCGGCAATGCCGATAAGCTGGTCACGCATCGCCTGATGGGCGCCGGCCATCCGCGCCTGAGCTTCGAGCTGGAAACCTTCTCGATGGTCGAGCCGGCCCACTTCAGGCAGAAGGAGCCTGACCACGGTGAGGCATTGCGCTGGGACGGAGTCAAGATCTGGGCGGTTGGCCAGGCACTCGCCGTGTCCCAGAGCATGTCGATTCTGCTCGATCCCAAACGTGGCCACGACGGCATCTTCCCGGAACTGGTGCTCTTTGATTGTCATGCATGCCACCATCCGATGTCCGAGACGCGCTGGAAGCCACATAGCGAATTTGGCCCCGGACAGGCACCTGGCGTGGTTCGACTCAATGATGCGAACCTGCTGATGTTGCTCGTGCTTGCCCGACAGATCAACCACGATCTTGGCGAGCGCGTGCGCATTGCAGCCGCCCGCCTGCAGGCAGCGAGCGCAGGCAGCGGAGATCTCGCAAGCGAAGCGCGCCAGATGAGAGATCTCGCCGAGACGCTCGCCCGAGGAATCGATGAGCTGCAATTCACGCCGGCAATGATGCGGGGTCTCGCGCTCGGGCTCGTCGACGAGGGTCTTTCGGGGGACTATAGTGATTATTCCGGCGCCGAACAGGCCTTCATGTCGATCAGCAGCGTGGTCGACTTCCTGAATCGGCAAAAGAGCCTTGCAGCGGGCGCGGAGGTCGGCGCGGATCTGAATCGACTGGCTCTGCTGTTGCGCGACGACGAGCATTTCAAGCCGGCCGAGTTTCAGGCGCAGTTGCGCACTTTGCGCGTAGCGCTCGCGCGCGGCTAAGGCTGGCGGGGACAGGGAGAAAGGTATGAGTGAGCAGTTCAAGGTCGTGATCGTTGGCGCGGGGCCAAGTGGACTGTCCGCGGCAGGCCGGGCCGCGCAACTGGGAGTC
>CAJCHO010000122.1 GCA_903970145.1 Mycobacteriaceae bacterium
GCCGAGTTCGGCGACGCCTGGCACACGGCCGGCAACCTGACCAACAAGCAGAATGTGTTCGACGATTTCATTGGCGCGGCTGAATATCTCATTAAGGCCGGTTACACCACGCCGGCCCACCTGGCGATCCAGGGTGGCAGCAACGGCGGCCTCTTGATGGGTGCTGTACTTACGCAAAGGCCGGAACTGTTTCGCGCGGTGCACAGCGCGGTGGGCATCTACGACATGTTGCGTGTTGAACTGGATCCGAACGGCGCCTTCAATGTCACCGAGTTCGGCAGCGTCAAGGATCCGGCCCAGTTTGCCGCTCTCTATGCCTACTCGCCCCTGCATCACGTCAAAGACGGTACCAATTATCCGGCCATCCTAATGACGACGGGCGACAACGATGGACGGGTCAATCCCGCCCATTCGCGCAAGATGATCGCGCGCCTGCAGGCGGCCGATCCGGCCGGACAACCGATACTGTTGCGCACCAGCGCGGCCAGTGGCCATGGCATTGGCAGCGCTCTCTCGGTGCGCGTGGATGAGGCCACTGATGTCTATGCTTTCCTGATGCAGGAACTGGGGATGGATCTGACAGCGCAGTGAGCCAGACGCGGTGCGCGCCATGAGCCGGACCATCGGGCAAGCGAGGTAGTTCTACAGTCTTGCCCGATGGCCTCCGATTCGCCCAAACTACAGCCTCTAAAGGCGGATGCGTGCGCGCGGCGTGCCCCGCCCCGGGGCCGGACTGGGTGGATCAGTGGCGTGCCCTCCATGGAACGGGCTGGCTGATGGATTGGGCTGAACTCGAAAACACGACTGCGCTGGTCATCGACGGCAGCTTCATGACGCGCCAGATCACGGTCAGCCTGCTCAACGACATCGGCGTCGGAATGGTCTTTCAGGCGCCCAAGCCCGAAGACGGCCGGCGCATGATGGAAGGGCAGGTGTTTGACTTCGTCATGTGCGACTACGATTTTCCGCACAGCCTGATGACCGGCCAATCCCTCTTGGACGATCTGCGCGCCTCCAAGCTCTTGCCCTTGTCGACCGTGTTTTTCATGGTGACCAGCGAGTCCTCCTATACGAAGGTCGCCGAGGCGGTCGAGTCGGCGCTCGATAATTACCTGCTCAAACCCTACTCGCCGAGCAGCCTGACCGAACGCATCTACGAGTGCCGGCGTCGCAAGCTCGCCCTGAAACCCCTGTTCGATGCGATGGACGTAGAAGAGTACGAGCGGGCTCTCGAGATTTGCGAGCAGCTCGTATCGGCGCGTGCGCGTTACTGGCTGTTTGCCGCCCGTGTCGGGGCTGAAGTCGCCATCAATCTTGGCAAGTGGCAGCGTGCCCAACAGCTCTATGATCTGGTCATCGAGGCCAATGCCCTACCCTGGGCGCGACTGGGAGTCGCCAATGTCTGCGCCGCGAGTGGCGATATCAACAAGGGTCAGGGCGTGCTCGAGGCGCTGGTGGCGGACAATCCGTCCTACGTGGACGCCTATGATCTGCTCGGGCGCATGCATATTGAGCGGGGCGCGCTCGAGGAGGCGCTGGGCGCGTTTCGCCAAGCGACCTCACTGACCCCAGGCAGCCTGTCGCGCCTGCAAAAGCATGGTCAGCTGGCGTTTCTTGCGCACGAGGCCGATGAGGCCGCCCAAATGCTCGAGCGCGCCGCCGCGCTGGGACTCAACTCCAAGTTGTTTGACCCGCAGTGCCTGGTGCTGATTGCGATGCTGCGCTTTGACAAGGGCGATTCGGCGGCGCTAAAGCGCTATCGCGATCTGCTGCAGAGTCTCATCGAGCGCAATCCGAGCAATTACCGGCTCAACCGCTTTGCCGAATTGATCGATGTGATGCGCCATCTGCTCAACAAGAAACTGTCGCAGGCGGTCGAGCGCGTGAACCGCTTTGCCGAACGGATCGATGAGCCCGAGTTTGATTTCGAACTGGCCTGCGACTTTCTGGGAGTACTCGATCGCCTCGTTACGCTTGAAGTCGGGCTCCCCAATTATGAGCTCTGGACCCGCGCAGTGGCCACGCGCTTTTGCGTTTCGCGAACTGCCACCGAAATCCTGCTGCACTTTGGCGATGTTATCGAGGGTGAAGAGGCAATCAACGAGGGATTCGCAACCGTCACACAGCTTGCCCAGGGGGCGATGGCGCGGGCCATCGACGGCGCGGCCAGCGAGGCCGGACGTCTGTTGGTGGTACACGCCGAGAAGACCCACAATGCGCGGATCGTCGAGCTGGCGATTCTTTTGATCAGAAAATACGAGGTCCAGTTCGAGGATGCTGCCCAGCTGCTCGAAAAGCTCGAAACAATCAGGGCAGCTTATTGCTCACTCGGAACGCGCGCGGCGCTGGGCAGCCTCGCGCCGCCTCCGGCGACCATGATCGCGCCACGCAGCATGCCGCCCGTTTCGGCCCCGGGCTAGACCTCGAGCACAAGCCGCGGATCGAAGGCGCGATTCTCCCAGTTGATCTCGCGATAGTGCGCTACGCGCCGCAGATTCAGGGCATAACCGCGGGGATTGGCAACGATGCGCGTCGAGCGCACCCGATAGTCGAAGCTATCGTGCATGTGGCCATGGATCCACAGGTCTGCCTTGCCCATCAGGTAGTCGAGGTCGCTGGCGAAAGCGAGGTTTACCGGGTCTCCCAGATAGCGTTCATGAATCGATCCCTGGTGCGGAGCATGGTGCGTCACCACGACAGTCGGACCGGCAAATGGCTGCGCTAGGGTCTCTTCAAGAAAGCGCCGCGATTCGCGATGCATGGCGATGATATGGGAGGGTCTCAAAAGCTCTCCCAAAAAGCGTATCACGCGAAAATCGAGCACGCGCGCGGTGACCTCTGCGTCGATGTCAACCAACTCGTAGCCCGGCAGTTCGAAGTCTGTCCAGAGCGTTGCCCCGACAAAGCGCACGCCTGCCAGAACCAGCGTGCGATTTTCCAGAAAATGTACCTGGCTCGATTGTTCGCGCAGCTGCGCCAGCGCCTCTGCGACCTCGCCGCGGTAGTGCTCGTGGTTGCCCGCCACGTAGATGACGGGTACCGGCCAGTCGCGAAAGCTGCGCAGGACGGCGCCTGCGCGATCGATGTCTCCGGCAAGCACCAGGACATCGCTCGGAGCCGGCTCGACCACCAGTTCTCCCGGGAAGCGCTCGTGCAGGATTTCGTGGTGCAGGTCGGAGGCGATCTGGATGCGCACGCCAGGCTCCTTGTGGTCGGAGATCGTAAGGCTTGATTATTGCCCAAAGGCCCCTCGGGACGTGCCAATTTGGCCCGCCAACCCGGCCTATAATGGCAGGCTTGCCCGGCCACGTGTGCCGGAATGCCGCAATGACGGCGGAGTCGTGATGGCATATCAGGTCAAGGAAGTCTTCCATACGCTTCAGGGCGAGGGCGCCAACGCCGGGCGCGCGGCCGTGTTTTGCCGCTTCGCCGGTTGCAACCTCTGGAGCGGGCGCGAGGCTGACCGTGCGAGTGCAGCATGCCGGTTTTGCGACACCGATTTCGTGGGCACCGACGGGTCTGGCGGGGGCCGCTTCGAGTCGGCCGCAGAGTTGGCCCGGCATATCGCCTCCTTCTGGATCGGGCCGGCGAGCGAGCGCTTTGTGGTGCTTACCGGCGGTGAGCCGCTGCTGCAGGTTGATGACGCGCTCATTGCGGCCTTGCATGAGGCCGGCTTCCTGATCGCAGTCGAGACCAACGGCAGCATCGCGGCACCGGCCGGCCTCGACTGGATCTGCGTGAGTCCGAAGGCGGGAACGCCGGTCGTGCAGCGAAGCGGTAGCGAGCTCAAGGTCGTGATGCCCCAAGCCAACCTCGATCTTGGCGAGTTCGAGGACTGGAGTTTCGAGCATTTCCTGGTGCAGCCCATGGATGGACCCGAGCGCGCGCAGGCGACCCAGTTTGCGATCGACTGGTGCCTGGCGCATCCGCGCTGGCGCCTGTCCCTGCAGACGCACAAGATCATAGGCCTACGCTGATGTTCGAACTGTCGCAGCGCTTTTATTTTGAGGCCGCCCATACCCTGCAGCGCAAGGTCGAATCGGCCTCGAGCGCACGCGTGCACGGACATACCTATCTGGCCGAGGTGACGGTTGCCGGCATCCCCGACCCCGACACCGGCATGCTGATCGACCTTGGTTTGATGCGCGCGGCGCTGCAGAATCTGCGCGGCGAGCTTGACCACCATTTCCTCGATTCCATAGAAGACCTGGGCAGACCGACACTCGAGAACCTCGCCGCGTTGATCGCAAGACGGCTCGAGCAGCATCTGCCGGGACTGGTGCGGGTGCGTATCTGGCGCGAGCAGAGCGGTGACACCTGTGTGCTGGATGTGCCAACCTACCTGGCCTCGCTCGCAGCACCCCGACAATTGCGTCGAACCTGAGGAGAGCAAGTGATCACCGTCCACCATCTGAACAACTCGCGATCGCAGCGCGTGCTCTGGCTGCTCGAGGAAATCGGAACTCCTTACGAGATCAAGTTCTACCAGCGCAACCCGGCCACGATGCTTGCACCCCCGGAGCTGCGCGCGGTCCATCCCCTTGGCAAGTCGCCCGTGATCACCGACGGAGGGCGCACGATCGCGGAGTCCGGCGCCATCATCGAATACCTAGTCGATAACTATGCACCCCACCTGAAACCGACCGAGGGGACTTCCGAGCGCCTGGCTTACACCTACTGGCTGCACTACGCCGAGGGCTCGGCGATGCCGCCCCTGCTGCTAAAACTGATTTTCAGTCGCATCTATCGGGCGCCGGTGCCGTGGCTGGTGCGTCCGATCGGTCGCGCTATCGCCAACGGCATGAACGCGCGCTTCATCGATCCGGCCATCAAGCTGCACCTCGACTACATGGAGAACACGCTCGCGACCAGCGAATGGTTCACCGGGGCGCAGTTCACTGCGGCCGACATCCAGATGAGCTTCCCGCTGGAGGCCGCCGCCATGCGGGGCGGCCTGAACGAAAGTCGTCCCAAGTTGATGCGCTTTCTCGAGCGCATCCATGCGCGTCCGGCCTACATGGCGTCGCTCGCCAAAGGCGGCCTCTACGAATTGCTCGCCTGAGTCTGGCCATCAGGGAATCACGCGTGCTACCCCGCGTGCACGCGGATCGCTGACGGCTTCGGTTCCGGCACCGGTAATCGTGATCGCCTGGATGTCGCCGCTGAAGTTCTGCATGACGATCTTGTAGCCCAGGCTCTCGAGTTCCTGACGCGTCGCATCTTCAAACGACTTACTGGGCTCGACATAGACCACGCCCGCCGGAAGCAGCTGGTGGTGAAAACGCAGGGCTGCAACGGCATCCGTCAGACTCATGTGGAAATCATAGAAGTCGGTCATGACCTGAAAGACGGAGGTGAAGATGCGTGAGCCGCCTGGCGTACCGATGACCATCTCGAGCCGGCCATTGCGTGTCACGATGGTCGGTGTCATGGACGACAAAGGGCGCTTGCCCGGGGCGATGGCGTTCGCTTCATAACCGACAACCCCGTACATGTTCGGGGTGCCCGGTGCGATCGAGAAGTCGTCCATCTCATTGTTAAGCACAAATCCCGCGCCGTCGACCACCACGCCGGAACCAAAACTGCCATTCAGGGTGTAGGTGCACGAGACGGCGTTGCCGGCGTGATCGACGATTGAAAAATGGGTGGTCTCGGGTTTCTCGCGCTCGGGCCCGAGTCCCGGGACTATCGAAGTCGTATCGCTCTGTTGGTCAAGATTGATTTCGGACTCGCGTCGGGCGAGGTAGGGCGGATCGATCAGGCGGGCCGTTGGCGTGTCCCAGAACTCGGGGTCTCCGAGATATTCTGCGCGATCGGCAAACACGCGCTTCTCGATTTCCGAGATTCGATGAATGTAGATTGCCGAATTCAAGGGCACACCGGCGAAGTGGGGCGCAGCGAATTCCTTCATCTGCAGCAGCTGAGCGAGCGCGACCCCGCCGGAACTGGGTGGCGGTGCCGTGATGACCTGTGCGCCTTCCCAGCTGAACTGCAGGGGATCACGCCAGACCGCCCGATACTGGGCGAGATCGCGTGCCGTGATCAAGCCGCCCTGAGTCATCTGCTTGACCAGGAGCTGCGCAGTCTTGCCGCGATAGAAATCATCCGGCCCGAATTTGGCGATACGCATAAGCGTCGCGGCCAGTTCCGGCTGGCGAAACAGCTCGCCCTGCTTGACCCTGCCAAAATGGGCGACGAAACCGGCTTGCTCGGGGCGATGCGTCAGGATATGGGCGACGCGCTGGGCGAGCTGGGCATCAACCACGAAACCATCGCGCGCCAGTGCAATGGCAGGTGCCATGTCCTCGGCAAGCGAAAGATGGCCAAAGCGCTTTTGCGCCTGGTAGAGGCCCGCCACGGTTCCGGGAACGCCGACCGCGCGGGGGCCATTGATGCTGGCCCCGGCGACGACCGCGCCCTTGTCATCCAGATAGAGGTTGCGGGTCGCCGACAGCGGTGCGCGCTCGCGGAAATCGAGAAAATAAGCGTGCTGATCGAACCAGAAAGTCATGAAGCCACCACCCCCGATATTGCCGGCCTCGGGATAGGTAACGGCAAGCGAGAAGGCGACCGCAACCGCGGCGTCGACGGCATTGCCCCCGCGCACGAAAATGGTCTGGGCAGTATCGACCGCAAAGCGATCCGCAGCCGCGACTGCCGCTGGCTGCGCGGTGGGGGTGGCAGCGAGAAGAGGAGCGCAGAACGCGAGCTCAAGCAGAACGAGCGCGCTGGCAGCAAGCCTGGCGCGCGCGAAGGACTTACTCATTGGCAATCCCCGAAAAGGCTACGCCCGGCGCAATCTGGCCCGGCGCGTGGCCAGAATCAGTCGCGAACCAGCCGGATGGGCACAACCGGCCGTCTTGCCGGCGTACGGCGCAGCACGCGCGCGATCACCGGACTGTCCGGCAAGCTTAACCCGAGCGCCGTCAGTCCGCTTGCCTCGCGCGCCTTGACGGCTACGAGCTTGGCCATCTTGACGTGGCCAAAGCCGCGCAGCTGGGAGTTCAGTCCGGCCCATTCGATCGCCTGGGCGAGCCCTTCGGGGCGCAGGTCGGCAGCGATAGCGCGCATGCGCATTTCGTAGTCGTTGGCCAGCGCGCGCTCGACGCGGCGCTCAAGACCCAATCCAAAGGGATCGATGAGGGTGCCACGCACTACCCGCGCTGCCGCCAGTACCCGCAGTACCGGCCAGAGCCAGGGACCGAGCGTCATTTTACGGGGCAGGCCACGTCCATCCGGACGCGCCAATAGCGGGGGCGCCATGTGAAACTGGATGCGATAGTCGCGGCCCGGTGCCCCCTCGAACTCCCTGGCGAGTGCGGTGCGAAAGCGCCCGTCGGTATACAGGCGTGCTACCTCGTATTCGTCCTTGTAGGCTAAAAGCCGCGCAAACTGGATCGCGACTGCCCGCGTAAGTGGACCTGGTGCGCTGCTGATCCGGGTCTCGGCGGCGGCGACCCGCTCGACGAGATCGCGATAGCGTCGCGCAAGCGCCGCACCCTGATACTGGATCAGTATGGTGCTGCGCGCGGCAATCAGCTCGTCGAGCGCGGGTTCGGAGACGCGCTCGCCTTTGCTCTCGCCGTGAACCAGATCGCCAATACGCTGAGGATCAGCCGCAGCGAGCCGCCCGAGCGCCAGTGCCACGCAGTTGGCCTTGATCGCCACGCCGTTGAGCTCAATCGCCCGCAGGAGCGCCGCCAGCGACACCGGCACGAGGCCGCGCTGCCAGGCGTAACCGAGCAGCAGAACATTGGCGCCCATCACGTCACCAAGGAACTGCTGTGCGAGTGCGTGGGCGTTGCATTGTTCGACCCGCTCGGGGCCGGCGGCATGGCGCATCTTCTCGAGCAATGCAGCACCATGCAATTGCGCGTCGGCGTGGCGCACGAAACTGTCGTTGGCGACTTCGTGCTCGTTGACGACGATGCGGGTGCGTCCATGCCGCACCGTCTGCAGCGCGTCCTGGCTGGCGCCGACGACGAGATCGCAGGCCAGCACGCAATCGGCCTGCTGGGTGTCGATGCGGACCTGGTTGAGTAGCTCAGGACTGCGTGCGAAACGAACGAAGGAAAGCACCGCGCCACCCTTCTGGGCAAAGCCCATGAAGTCGAGCACCGATGCGGCACGTCCTTCGAGGTGGGCTGCCATGCTGACCAGCGCGCCAATGGTGACGACACCGGTTCCGCCAACTCCCGTAACGAGCAGGTCGTAGGGCGCATCGCCAAGAGCAGTAGGCGGTTCGGCGAGTGCCGCGACCGCAGACATCAGCGCTGCTTCGTCAAATTCGACACCGATTGCGCGGCGCGGGTTCGCGCCCCCTACCGACACGAAACTCGGACAAAAGCCGTTCACGCACGAGTAGTCCTTGTTGCATGAACTCTGGTTGATGCGCCGCTTGCGACCCATGTCGGTCTCGAGCGGTTCAACCGAGAGGCAATTCGAGGCGACACCACAGTCGCCGCAGCCCTCGCATACTTCGGCATTGATGAACAGGCGCCGGGCCGGCTCGACGATCTGGCCCTTTTTGCGCTTGCGGCGCAGTTCGGCTGCGCATGCCTGGTCATAAATCAGCACAGTCACGCCCCGGGTTTGGCGCAAGAGGAGCTGGACTTCTTCCAGTTCCGACCGGTCATGGAACGAAGTCCCTGCGGGAAATTGCGTACCCGCGTCGCGGTATTTGCCAATGTCATCACTGACGATAGCGAGGCGCTTGACCCCTTCCGCCTCGACCTGGCGAGCAATCTGGGCCACCGAAATCGAGCCGTCGACCGGCTGCCCGCCGGTCATTGCCACCGCATCGTTGTAGAGAATCTTGTAGGTCAGATTCGCACCGGCCGCGACCGCCTGGCGCACGGCAAGGCTGCCCGAATGAAAATAGGTTCCATCGCCCAGATTCTGGAAGATGTGCGGGGTAGCGGTGAATTTGGACTGGGCGGCCCAGTCGACGCCCTCCCCGCCCATCTGGATCAGGCCGACCGTGTCGCGCTCCATCCACGAGGCCATGAAGTGGCAGCCGATGCCGGCATGCGCGATCGATCCTTCCGGTACGCGCGTCGAGGTGTTGTGCGGGCAACCCGAGCAGAAATAGGGGCTGCGTCGGACTCCGTCGGCCGCGTTGGAGAGCACCGGTGCGGCGACAAAGTCGACCACCAGCGCACGCCGGTCCAGATCCGGTCGGTGGCGTGCCAGCCATTGCGCGAAGGCCGGCATGACCCGCGAAGGACGCAACTCGCCGACTGCCTGAAACAGGGGATGGCCAGCCAGATCGCGCTTGCCCTCGATGCGCGGACGCTGTCCGTCGGCCTGGTTGTAGAGCAGGTTTTTTACCTGCTGCTCGACGAACTCGCCTTTTTCCTCGATGACGAGAATCTCGCGCAGACCGCGCGCGAACTCGATGATGCGCGAGGGTTCCAGTGGGAAGCTCAATCCGACCTTGTAGATTCGCACACCTGCCTTATCCAGATCGCGGATCGTAAGACCGAGTCGGCGCAGCGCTTCCAGGAGGTCAAGGTGGGCCTTGCCACAGGTAATGATGCCAAGATCACCCTCGACGGCGCTGGTAATCAGGCGGTCAATGCTGGCGTTCTTGGCGAAGGCCCGCACCGCATCGAGTTTGGCATGCTGGCGCATCTCGATGGCGACACTCGGCAGGTCCGGCCAGCGATTGTGCAGGCCACCGGCCGGTGCCACAAATTCGCCGACTGGCCAGCGCGTGACAAGGCGATCGAGATCGACCGTTGCGGCCGACTCGACAGTCTCGGAGATGGCTTTGAGGCCAATCCACGCCCCGGAAAAGCGCGATAGCGCAAATCCATAGAGACCGAACTCGATCAACTCGGCAAGGCTCGCGGGATTGAGTATCGGCATGTGCCAGGCCGCCAGCACGAAGTCGCTCTGGTGCGGCATCGACGAAGAGACGCAACCGTGATCGTCGCCAAGGACGGCCACGACGCCGCCGTGCGGCGACGACCCATAGGCGTTGCCATGGCGCAGGGCGTCGCCGGCGCGATCCACGCCCGGGCCCTTGCCGTACCACATGCCAAATACCCCATCGACGCTGCGTTCGGGATCGGCTTCTACGCGCTGCGTACCCAGCACGGCGGTTGCCGCCAGTTCCTCGTTGATCGCCGGCAGAAAATGGATTGCGTGCGCGTCCAGCAGTGACTTGGCGCGCCAGAGCTGCTGATCGACTGCGCCCAGCGGTGAGCCGCGATAGCCCGATACGAAGCCCGCGCTGTTGAGGCCGACGCTTTCATCAAGCGCGCGCTGCATCAAGAGGGTTCTAACCAGAGCCTGGGTTCCGGTCATGAACACGCGTCCCGAGCTTCGCGTGTAGCGATGCTCGAGGCGATATTCGAGATCCAGTGCGCTCGCCGCGCGAAGGTCTTTGATGTCGCTTGTCATGGCAGTGGGAAGATCGTGGGAATGCTCCCAGTCTATTGCTCAAATTGGGGAAAGTGCTCCCTATTTTCCCGATATATTGGGCGTTTGAGGTATATTCATACTGATAATGGCCAATAAACGGAAATCCATACTGGATGAGGCTTCCCGGGCAATTCTCGCGGCCCTGCAGGGCAACGCGCGCCTGTCCGTGGCTGAACTGGCGGCCGAGGTGGGGCTCTCCAACACGCCCTGCTGGCGCCGCCAGAAGGATCTTGAAGAGACCGGGGTAATTCGGCGCTATGTGGCGCTGATCGATCGCAGCGCGATCGGCCTGAACGTCTGCCTGTTCGCCCACGTCACGCTCGCGCGCCACGAAGAAGGAGTTGTGGCGCAGTTTGAGCGGGCGATTCGCGAACTGCCCGAAGTGCTCGAGTGCTATGAGTTGACCGGCGGCGCCGACTATCTGATCAAGATCGTGGTCCCGGAGATCAGCGCCTATCATGAGTTCCTGCACAACGTCCTGTTGCGCATGCCCGGGGTCGCGACCTTTAACACCAGCGTCGCCTTGCGCGAGGTGAAGTACGAAGTGGCGCTGCCGCTTGGCAATCTGGCGCAAGAGTGAGCCACATCGAAACCGCCGCCGGACGGTCACTGACATGGGCGAGCGCTGCGCGTTCGGAGTGCCGCCACGCATACACTAGAATATCGCTATGCATGTTCCTCAACAGCGCCGGGCAGGTGTGATGGTCCTTCGCATCCGGCGCGTCCTGGCAGTCAGCTGGCTTTGCATGCTGGCCGCCACAGCCCAGGCAAGCCCGCTGCCGTCGGTGTACCTGGAAGATCTCACCAGCCGCGAAGTGGCAAGTGCCGTTGCTGCCGGCATGACGACCGTGATCGTTCCGATTGGTGGCACCGAGCAGAGCGGGCCTGCGATCGTTCTTGGCAAGCACAACCGTCGCGCCCACATCCTCGCGGCGCGCATTGCCGAAAGGCTTGGTGACGCGCTGGTCGCGCCGGTGATCGCATACGTACCTGAGGGAAGCATCGAGCCACCCGCCGAGCACATGCGCTTTGCCGGGACCGTCAGCATTACTCCCAGCACCTTCGAGCAATTGCTCGAGTCGACGGCGCGCAGCCTGCGGGCGCATGGCTTTCGCGAGATCGTTTTCATCGGCGACCACGGAGGCTACCAGGAGAACCTGCGCCAGGTGGCGCGCCAGCTCAATGCCGCCTGGGCCGCGACGCCGGTGCGCGTGCTGGCCTGTAGCGAGTACTACAATGCGGCAGCTCACGAGTATCCGCGGTGGCTGGCGCAGCAGGGCTATAGCAACGCGCAGATCGGCAGCCACGCGGGCCTGGCCGATGCCGCGCTCAGTCTGGCCATCGACCCTTCCGCAGTGCGCGGCGACATCCTGCACCAGCAGGAGCCGGGTGTCGCAGAGGGCGTGCACGGCGACGCACGCGCGGCCACTGCCGCCCTGGGCGCGCCGGGCATCGAGTTGATCATTGATCGCAGCGTCGCGGCGATTCGCAAGGCGGCGCTTCGTCCTTAGGATTAGACCGTGGCAGACCGATTCGGAGATTTCGTGAGTGCAACTGAATACAAGCGGCGCACCCTGGCGCGACTGGCGCTGACCATCCCCGCTCTCTTCGCGCCGCTGCAAATCGGCGCCCAGGGTCCGGCGAGCGAGGCGATTGAGGTAGTGCCCGGTATGCCGCCCGTCGTCGATCCGCACAATCTCTACAGCGAGACAGCCTCGGGGCACCTGAGTCCGAACGTTGCCGGTGCGCTCGAGCGGGTTTACGTACCGAACCATAGCAGCAACGATGTATCCGTAATCGATCCGCAGACCATGAAGGTCGTCGATCATTACAAGGTCGGCCTTAATCCGCAGCACATCGTGCCCTCTTACGATCTGCGCACACTGTGGGTGGCCAATAACGCGGAGCGTCGCGAATCGGGCAGCATGACGCCGATCGATCCCTGGACGGGCAAGCCCGGAGCCACGATCCCGGTCGATGATCCCTATAACGTTTACTTCACGCCGGATGGCGATTCAGCGATCGTGGTCGCCGAGGCCCATCATCGCCTCGATTTTCGTGATCCGCATACGCTCGCCCTGCGCGACTCGCTCGAGGTGCCCCAGTGCACGGGCATCAATCACGCGGATTTCTCGATCGATGGCCGCTATGCGATTTTCACCTGCGAGTTCGCAGGCAGTATTGCCAAGATTGATCTCGTGCATCGCAGCGTGGTGGGCTACCTCAGTCTGCGCAAGCCGCTTGGTCCTGAGGCCCTGCAGCAGGCCGACAAGGTCGCCACTACCCGCGATCCGGTGACAGGAGAAATTTGCAGTGCAAGAAAGGGCATGCCGCAGGACGTACGCATTTCTCCTGACGGCAAGGTGTTTTATGTGGCCGACATGGAGGCCGATGGCGTGTTCGTGATCGATGGCGACGCGTTCAGGCGGGTCGGATACATCGCCACGGGCGTGGGCACTCATGGCCTGTATCCGAGTCGCGATGGCCGAAGCCTCTACGTCGCCAATCGCGGCTCACACAGTGTCCATGGCGCACCCCACGGACCGGGCAGCATCGCGGTGATTGACTTTGCCTCACGCGCGGTCGTGGCACGCTGGCCGATACCCGGTGGCGGCAGTCCGGATATGGGCAATGTCGATGCCGCGGGCAACTATCTGTGGCTCTCGGGACGCTACGACAATGTCGTTTATCGTATCGACACCCGCAGCGGCGAAGTCCGCTCGGTAGCGGTTGGTAGCGAGCCGCACGGCCTGACGGTCTGGCCGCAGCCGGGTCGCTACAGCCTCGGGCACACCGGCAACCTGCGCTAGGAATTCTTGCCGGTCATGTCTTCGGCGCGCACCCATGCGTCGAAGTCCGCGGCGTTCACGAATCCTAGCGCCAGCGCCGCCTCGCGCAGGCTCGTGCCCTCATGGTGCGCCTTGTGGGCGATCTGGGCGGCGCGATCGTAACCGATGTGGGGTGAGAGAGCCGTGACCAGCATCAGGGAGCGCGCCACCAGCTCGGCAATGCGTTCGCGACGCGGCTCGATGCCGCGTACACAATGCGCCTCGAAGCTCTTCATGGCGTCAGTCAACAGGCGCGCGCTCTGCAGGAAACTGGACGCAAGCATCGGGCGAAAGACATTGAGCTCGAAGTTCCCGGAAGCCCCGCCGATGTTGATCGCCACGTCATTGCCCAGCACCTGGGCGCACACCATGGTCATTGCTTCGCATTGGGTCGGATTCACCTTGCCAGGCATGATCGACGAGCCCGGTTCGTTCTCAGGCAGGGAAATCTCGCCGAGTCCGCTGCGCGGACCGCTGGCCATCCAGCGGATGTCATTGGCAATCTTCATCAGGCTCGCGGCCAGGCCCTTGAGCGCGCCGTGGGCGTTGACCAGTGCATCATTGGTGGCGAGCGCCTCGAACTTGTTGGGGGCGCTGAGATAGGGCAGTCCACAGGCGAGTGCGAGTTCGGCGGCAACCGCGGCGCCGAACTCGTCTGGCGCATTCAGGCCCGTCCCCACAGCGGTTGCGCCGATGGCCAGTTCGCACAGGTGCGGAAGGCTCGCCTCAATATGCGCCCTCGCGTGCAGCAGCTGGGCCGCGTATCCCGAGAACTCCTGACCGAGGGTGAGCGGCGTCGCATCCTGCAGGTGGGTGCGACCGATTTTCACGATGTCGGCAAAAGCCTGCGCCTTCCCCCCGAGTGTTGCCGCCAGTTGCTCAAGTGCCGCGCGGAGCCCTCGGGTGAGCGCCACCGTTGCGGCGACGTGCATGGCGGTCGGGAACACGTCATTGGAGGACTGGCTGCAATTGACCTCATCGTTGGGGTGCACAAGGCGCTTCGCGCCGCGCGTGCCGCCCAGAAGCTCGCTGGCGCGATTGGCGAGCACTTCATTCATGTTCATGTTGGTTTGCGTGCCCGAGCCGGTCTGCCAGACCGACAGGGGGAATTCATCAGGGTGCGCGCCGGCGCAAACCTCGTCGGCCGCGGCGACGATGGCGGCGCTAACTGGCGCCGGGATGAGACCCAGACGGCCATTGACGAGCGCCGCGGCGCGTTTGACCCGGGCGAGCGCCGTAATCAGCTCACCGGGCATTTTTTCGGTGGAAATCGCAAAAAACTGCAGCGAGCGCTGGGTCTGCGCGCCCCACAGGTGGTCTGCTGGGACCTCGATCGGTCCAAAACTGTCAGTCTCGGTGCGTGTTGCCACGGTTTTCTCCGGCTGGCCCGCAAAGCTTGCGGGCAAGACCCGAGCTTAAGTCATCACCTGCCGGCGTGGTAATTGACGTTTACGTAAACGTAATATAGCCTGATGTTCCGCCGCGCATAATGGGCTCCTCGCGCGAGCCGTGCCACCACTGTCCGAGGGTGCCATGAACGACCTCTCCGAATCCAAGAAGATCAGCACCCATACCCTGACGCACAAGGTGCGTTTCGTAACCGCTGCGGCACTGTTCGATGGTCACGATGCCGCCATCAATATCATGCGCCGCATCCTGCAGTCTTGTGGGTGCGAGGTCGTCCACCTCGGTCACAACCGCTCGGTCGACGAGATCGTCACTTGCGCCTTGCAGGAGGATGTTCAGGGGATCGCGGTGTCGTCCTACCAGGGTGGGCACGTCGAATTTTTCAAATACATGATTCGTCTGCTGCGCGAACGCGGGGCGCCGCACATCAAGGTATTCGGTGGGGGCGGCGGTGTGATAGTCCCGGCCGAGATCCGTGAACTCGAGGCCTATGGCGTCGAGCACATCTATAGCCCGGAAGACGGCCAGCGCATGGGCCTCGAGGGAATGATCTGGGACATGGTCGGGCGCTGCGACTTTGATGTCACCCAGCACGCTCCGCGCGACCTGGACGCGCTGCGTCGCGGTGACCGGCGCGCGCTCGCGCAGTTGATCAGCCGACTCGAGAACAGCGCCACCGAATCCGACGGCGAGTTGGGGAAATTGCGCGAGCAGATGCGTCGCGAAGCGCAGGCGATCAAGGTGCCTACGCTCGGTGTGACCGGCACGGGTGGCGCAGGCAAGTCGTCGCTGACCGATGAGCTGGTGCGACGGCTGCGTCTGGACCAGGAGGACCGGCTGGAGATCGCCGTCATCTCGATCGATCCCTCGCGCCGCAAGTCAGGCGGCGCGCTGCTTGGGGACCGGATTCGCATGAACGCCATCAACCCCTGGCGCACCTCGGAGAACCAGCCGCGCCAGAGCGTCTACATGCGCTCGCTTGCGACCCGTGAGGCGGGCTCGGAGATCAGCGCGGCGCTGCCCGACGTGATCTGCGCCTGCAAGCTGGCTGGTTTTGACATCATCATTGTCGAGACCTCGGGCATCGGCCAGGGTGACGCGGCAATCGTGCCTCTGGTCGATCTGAGTCTGTATGTCATGACGCCCGAATTCGGCGCCGCCTCGCAGCTCGAGAAGATCGATATGCTCGACTTCGCCGACTTCGTGGCGATCAACAAATTTGACCGCAAGGGTGCGCAGGATGCCTGGCGCGACGTAGCCAAGCAGGTTCAGCGCAATCGCCAGGATTTTGCGACGCGGCCGGAGAATCTGCCCGTCTACGGCACGCAGGCCTCGCGTTTTAACGACGACGGTGTCACCGCCCTCTACCAGGGTTTGCTGCCGCGTCTGATCGAGCACGGCCTGAAGGCATCGCCAAGCGTGCTCCCGGTTGTCAGCAGTCACACCTCGTCCCAGACCAACACCATCGTGCCGGCAGCACGCAGTCGCTATCTGGCCGACATAGCGCAGAGCCTGCGCGCCTATCACCGCCGGGTGGCCGAGCAGAGCGCCATTGCCCGCGAGTTGCAGCAGCTCGAAGCGGTAGAGCGCATGTTGACCATCGAAGAGGAGGCCAGCAGCGAGCAGCTGCGGCCCTATGCCGCGATGATCGCGCGTCGCGCCGAGCGCCTCGGCAGTGGCGAGAACAGGCTGCTGGCGATGTGGCCCGAGATGCAAAGGGCCTATGCAGGCGACGAATATGTGGTTCGCATTCGCGACCGCGAGATCCGCACGCGCCTGACGAGCCAGAGCCTGTCAGGGACCACCATTCGTAAAGTGGTGTTGCCGGCATTCGAGGATCGCGGCGAGGTGTTGCGCTGGCTCATGCGCGAGAACGTGCCCGGCTCCTTTCCGTATACGGCTGGCGTATTTGCCTTTAAACGCGAAAACGAGGATCCGACACGCATGTTTGCCGGCGAAGGGGATGCCTTTCGCACCAACCGTCGCTTCAAGCTGCTCTCGGAAGGCATGCCGGCCAAGCGGCTCTCGACCGCCTTTGATTCGGTGACGCTCTATGGCAGCGAGCCCGACTTGCGACCCGACATCTACGGTAAGGTCGGCAACTCGGGCGTCTCGATCGCCACGCTCGAAGACATGAAGGTGCTCTACGACGGATTCGATCTGTGCAGTCCGGCAACCTCGGTCTCGATGACGATCAATGGACCCGCGCCGAGCATTCTTGCGATGTTCATGAATACCGCGATCGATCAGCAGATCGACAAGTTCGCGAGTGAAAACGCCCGCCAGCCCAGCGATGGTGAGATCGACAAGATCCGCAGCTGGGTGCTCGAGAACGTGCGCGGCACGGTACAGGCCGACATCCTCAAGGAAGACCAGGGACAGAACACCTGTATCTTCTCGACTGAATTCTCCCTGAAAGTGATGGGCGACATCCAGCAGTACTTTGTGCACAACAAGGTCCGCAATTTCTACTCGGTGTCGATCTCGGGCTATCACATCGCCGAAGCGGGTGCCAATCCGGTGAGTCAGCTGGCCTTCACGCTTTCCAATGGCTTCACCCTGGTCGAAGCCTATCTGGCGCGCGGCATGCACATCGATGACTTCGCACCCAATCTGAGTTTCTTCTTTTCCAATGGCATGGATCCCGAGTACACCGTGCTGGGTCGGGTTGCACGGCGCATCTGGGCGGTGGCCATGCGTGACCGCTATGGCGCCAACGAGCGCAGCCAGAAGCTCAAGTACCACATCCAGACGAGCGGGCGCTCGCTGCACGCCCAGGAGATCCAGTTCAACGATATCCGCACCACGCTGCAGGCACTGATCGCGGTCTACGACAACTGCAATAGCCTGCATACCAACGCCTTCGATGAGGCGATCACCACGCCCACCGAAGATAGCGTGCGCCGCGCGATGGCCATCCAGATGATCATCAACCGCGAATGGGGCCTCGCCAAAAACGAGAATCCCAACCAGGGATCGTTCGTGATCGAGGAACTTACCGACCTCGTCGAGGAAGCCGTGCTGTGCGAGTTTGAGCGCATCGCCGAGCGCGGCGGTGTGCTCGGGGCCATGGAAACCGGCTATCAGCGCGGAAAAATCCAGGAAGAGTCGATGCATTACGAGATGCTCAAGCACACCGGCGAGTTACCGATCATCGGCGTGAACACCTTTCGCAACCCGAACGGTGACCCGGTCAACGAGAAGCTCGAACTGGCGCGCTCGACCGACGACGAAAAGCAGTCGCAACTCAAGCGCCTGGCCGATTTTCACCTGCGCCATGCCGGCGCAGCACCAGCGGCGATCAAGCGCCTTCAGGAAGCGGTGATACGCAACGACAATGTGTTCGCAGTGCTGATGGACGCCGTGCGGGTGTGTTCGCTCGGGCAGATCAGCAGCGCACTGTTTGAGGTCGGTGGTCAGTACCGGCGCAGCATGTAAGAGGCGCGGACAATCCGTTGCACACGCAGCGACTGGCACGATCTCTGCTGTATCCCACTCGCAACATCATCCAAAAGATACTTGCCGGCGCAGACAGCCAGCGCGCGGCAATTCCGGACATCCAGGTGCCACCTAGATGAATTCCGATGGCGCGCGTGCCAGCTGCGCTCACGCAACCTAGTTCACGCATCAGACAAACTCCTAAGTAAGGCTAGGGCAATTGCCGCTCGCATGGCGCACCGAACTGCGCACCTTACCCTGCCTGTTGGGCCCATGCGGCCTAGATGCCTTTGAGAGAGTAAAACAACCCGTCAGAAAGGGGCGTGAACGGTCAGTTGCTGACAAAAATTTTGCGTTAGAGTCGGGCCATCGATCTTCACATTTACATTTAGTTTTGATGGACCGAGGCACGTATGAGTACCGAACTTCAGATTGATGAGGAACTAAGCACGCCGCGACGCCAGCAGATCCTGGCCGACGAGCTCAATGCCGTGCTGAGCAAGCTTGACCACTCCTTTTCAACGGTTCTCGAGGACGTCGTCGAGCATCTTTTCGCGAAGGCTGAATCATGCGCGAATAACCGCGAGTCGCAGTTGTTTCTCGATGCCTACAACAATATCCGCAAGCAAAGCGGCGAGATCCAGCTGCGCTTCAAGCGCAATTTCCGCGCCCTGCTTGACGAAGGCATCGGAGCGCGACCGGTCAAGAGCAACCGTCATTCGGCCGACGACTGGATGGAGCTGTCGCTGGTTGACACCGACAAGGTCGAAGAGGACGTGCAGGTCCAGAAGCTGTGCGACAAGATCAAGTCCTCGGTCGAATGGGAGTTGCGCGATCTGAACGCGCGCATGAGCTACCTGATGGGCCGGGAGAGTGCCGAGGAACAGGACAATCCGCTGCGCCCGGAGAATTTCTGCCGCGCCATCGGCAAGGTATGCGCCGAGCTCGAGTCCGACCATACGGTACGCCTTGAACTCCTGCGCGGATTCGAGGCGGCGCTCTCGCAGAATCTCTCGACGGTCTACCACGACCTCAATGCCCGCCTGATCTCCTATCGGGTGCTTCCCAAGATTCGTCACGGGCACCAGACGCGGCGCGCCAGTCCGAAGTCAAAGAGCGGTGACTTCGGATACGAGTCCGATTACCAGGGTGAACTCGGTCGCGTCACCGAGGTCGTCGAGAACGTCGTCGAGGGCACGCTGTCGATATTCGAAGCCCTGCAAAAGCTGGTAGGCAATACCCCAGCCTATCGCGGACAGCCGGGTATCGCCGACCCTGGCAATCCGGCCCAGTCGCGCCGCAACCTGATGAGTGCGATCCAGGAACTGCGCCACGTCCAGGACGCCTTCAGTGCCCCGCTCGGCGCGGACAATGTCGCCCCCGGACTGCCGAACTTCATCTGGGCCAATCGCGACCAGCTCTCTGCCGCAGCCGGCTCGCAGGTCGATCGCATGAAGATCGACATCGTGGCGATGCTGTTCGACCAGATTCTGGCTGACGACAAGCTGCCCGCCGAATTCAAGACCCTCTTGGGCCGTCTGCAATTGCCGGTACTGCGTGTGGCACTTGCCGACGGCTCCTTCTTCGCCTCACGCGCGCATCCGACGCGACGCCTGATCGATCGCATCGCAACCTGCGCCGTCGGATACGAGCGCAACGGAACCGATGCGACCGGCAGCCGCTTCGAGGCCGAGGTCGAGCGCATCGTCAATGCCGTGCTGCAGAACGTTGAAGATGATGTGGCGGTGTACGACAGGCTGCGCGACGAGTTCGACCAGTTCATTGCCAATGAACACAACAATGCCAACGACATCGTCGGCCGTGCCGCCAATGTCCTCGAGCGTGCCGAGATCCGCGAGACCCTCGCGATCAACGCCACGATTCAGGTCAATCAGCTGCTCTATGGCGTCAGCCTGGCACCGGCGCTGCGCGCCTTCCTCCTGGATGTCTGGACCCACGTATTGGTGGAAGCGGCCTGTGCGGCCAAGGACAGCAAGGCCGATCCGACGGTCACGCGCTTTAAGGATCTGTGCGTTGACCTCGTGTGGAGTGCGCAGCCCAAGGTCAACCCGGAAGAGCGCCGCCGCCTGGTAAACAAGCTGCCCTCGCTGATAGCAACGATCCGCGAAGGTCTCGCGATGATCGGCTATCCCTTCGATGAGGAGACGCGCTTCTTCTCTGAACTCATGCAGATCCACTCCGCTGCCGTGCGTGCACCCAACGCCACGCTCGAAGAGCAGGAACGGGTTGACGATTTCGCGACGAGGTTGCACGCCATGATCGTCGAGAACGACGTCAACGTCGTTGAGCGCTCGGGTGAGCGCCAGCTCTCCGTGCAGGCGGTGCGTCGCGTCGTCGCGGAATCCCAGGGTGAGGTTGAGCTGGTGGACCTGGCTACCGGGCCGAGCACTGCTGCGGACGCGGTCCTCCCGAGTGATGATCTGGTGGAACACTGGGTGGAGGTGCTCGAGCGCGGTGCCTGGTATGAACTGCGTATCGAAGGCGAGTTCAGTCGCGTGCGACTGGCCTGGATCAGTCCGCTGCGCACTTTCTACCTCTTCGTGCCCGCTGACGGCCTAAAGAGCCATTCCCTGCAGCCGGACGCGCTCAAGCGCGCCCTGCGCAATGGTGATCTGCGCACCGTCGAGAAGGAAACCCTGGTTGATCGCGCGGTGCGCTCGGTCATGAGCAACCTTGAGCGCCAGCAGGTCAGCGCCTAAACCTAGGCACCAAAGCTGCGCAGGCGCGCCGGATCCTCAATGGCGAGGCCGCCGTATTCGATGGTCAGAAGACCGGCGCGCTCTAGCCTGCCGAGCGCCTGATTGACACGCTGGCGCGAGACCCCGGAGAGGTAACCAATCTCGACCTGGGAGATTTTCAGGGACGAGCCGTCCCATGGATAGAGGATCGGATTGATCAGTTCGGCGATACAGCGCGCCACGCGCGCATCGGGTTCGAGCAGCCGGTCGTACTCGACCATGCCGATGAATTGGCCGAGCCGTTCATTCAATTGCACCAGCAGGAAGCGATTAAAGCCGATGCTGGTATCGAGCAGCCTCTCGAAGGTGGCGCGCGGCATGACCACGATGCGTGAATCGCGCAGGGCGATCAGGTCATACTTGCGGCGCTCGCCCTTCAAGAGCGTGCCCTCGCCAAACCAGGCGCCCGCGGGCAGGCCCGCGAAGGTAGCCGAGCGGCCATCGCGCGATACGCTCGACATTTTCAAGAGGCCGTCGATCACGCCCAGCCAGGCGTCGACCACCTCGCCCTTGCGGGCGGCAAAGGCCCCGGCGGCCACCCTGCGTTCGGTGACCTCGGTCTCGATGCGCGCCAATTCTTCGGCATTGAGATGCTGTGCCCACAGCGAAGTGCGCAGCATGTCGTTCAGGCTGGTCATGCGATTCTCGGCCAAATGTCACTCGAGCGACAAATATTACTGGAACTAGCGACTACACTGGCGCGCAGGACAAGCCCCTCACGGGGCCGAGACGCGCCCCACTAGGGGGAATTCCCTAGTAGATCGCTGGGCCGCTGCTGCTAGACTGCGTGGCGCTGCCCATACTTGGCCCTGGCAAGACCCGTGCGTCTGCACGAGCGCAGTGGACTGCGCCGGCGGGGCTAAGGAGACAAGGAAAGTTCTGGTCATGTCGCTTCTGACGCCAGCTGCCGCGGATACTTTTCCGCGCCTGTTGCAGCAACACGCTCTCGAGCATCCTGCTGCACCGGCCGTGCGTGAGAAGGATCTGGGGATCTGGCAGACCTATAGCTTTGCCGATGCTCTCGCCACGGTGCGTGCCATGGCGCTGGGACTTGCCGAGCTTGGCTTTGGCCGGGGATCAAATCTTGCCATCATCGGCGATAACCGGCCGCGACTGTACTGGTCGATGCTGGCCGCCCAGTGCCTGGGCGGCGTGGCCGTGCCCCTCTACCAGGATGCGGTGGCCAGCGAGATGGCCTATGTACTGACCGACGGCGAGATCGCTTTTGCGATCGCCGAGGATCAGGAGCAGGTCGACAAGCTGCTCGAGCTGATGCCGCAATGCCCGGCCTTGAAACACATGTTTTATGACGATGGCCGGGGCCTGCGCAATCATGGCCACGCAGAATTGCTGGCCATCGATGACCTCGTTGCCCGCGGGCGCGCTTTCGATGCCCGCAATCCCGGCTACTTCGAGGCGGCGATCGCAGCGGGCGCTGCAAGCGACGTGGCTGTGATGCTCTACACCTCGGGGACGACAGGCAGGCCCAAGGGGGTCTGCCAGACCCACCACGCGCTGATCAGCGCGGCGCGCGGCGGCGTGTCGATCGATGCCTTTGGCCCCGGCGACGAGCTGCTTTCCTACCTGCCGATGGCCTGGGTCGGGGATAACCTGTTTTCGTATGCGCAGGCTCTTGTGGCCGGCTTCACCATCAATTGTCCCGAATCCCAGGAGACGGTGGTGACCGACATGCGTGAGATCGGGCCGACCTATTATTTCGCTCCGCCGCGCGTATTCGAGAACCTCTTGACCCAGGTAATGATCCGCATGGAGGACGCAAGCTGGATCAAGCGACGCCTGTTTAGCTATTTCATGGAGGTCGCGAGACGCAGCGGGACGGACGTGCTCGACGGCGCGCATCCGGTCGCATGGTTGGAGCGGCTGCGTTACAGGATCGGCGATCTCCTGGTGTATGGTCCCTTGCGCAATGTGCTTGGGATGAGCCGGATCCGGGTCGCCATTACCGCGGGAGCCGCCATCGGGCCGGACCTGTTTCGTTTCTACCGCTCGATCGGCATCAATCTCAAGCAGTTCTATGGTTCGACCGAGACCTGCGCCTACGCGTGCATGCAGCGCAACGGCGACGTGCGCTTTGATACCGTTGGACCGCCTTCACCCAATGTCGAGCTGCGCATCGCGCCCAGCGGCGAGGTACTCGTCAGGAGCCCGACACTGCTCAAGGAGTACTACAAGCAGCCCGAGGCGAGCGCCAAGGCCATCAATGCGGAGGGCTTTTTTCACACCGGTGACGCCGGCGTGATCGATCCCGACGGGCACCTGCGCATTATCGATCGCGCCAAGGACGTCGGGCAGCTCGCCGACGGCGCCTTGTTCGCCCCCAACTACATCGAGAACAAGCTCAAGTTCTTTCCGCACATCAAGGAGGCCGTCGCCTTTGGCGCCAGTCGCGAACATGTCTGTGTGTTCATCAATATTGACCTGCAGGCTGTGGGCGATTGGGCTGAGCGACGCAACCTCGCCTACGCCGGCTACACCGATCTGGCGCAATCCCCGCAGGTGTACGAGCTCATCCAGACCTGTGTAGACAAGGTCAACCGTGAACTGGCGGCAGATCCGGCTCTTAGCACCTCGCAGATCCGGCGATTTCTGGTCCTGCACAAGGAGCTCGATCCGGATGACGATGAACTCACGCGCACCCGCAAGGTCAGGCGTGACTTCATCGCCCAGAAATACAACATCCTGGTGGAGGCGCTCTATAGCGAGCGCACCAGCCAGTATATCGAGACCCAGGTCAAGTTCGAGGACGGACGCAGCGGCCTCGTCAAGGCGGACCTGCGCATCGCCGATGTGGCGCGCCATGCGGCGGCGAGGCGGGCAGCATGAGCACTCCCGATTCAGCACCGCCGCTCGAATCCGCGCGGCGCACCATCGGACCGGTGCTGCTTGAGATGTCCAATATCTCCCTGTCGTTTGGTGGCGTGCGTGCGCTAACCAACATATCGTTTGACGTGCGCACCCACGAGATCCGCGCAATCATCGGTCCCAACGGGGCCGGCAAGAGTTCCATGCTCAATGTCATCAACGGGGTCTACACCCCCCAGGCGGGGCGCGTCACGCTGCATGGCGTCGAGCGGCGACGCATGCGTCCGCACGAAGCGGCGGCCCAGGGCATCGCGCGCACCTTCCAGAACATCGCGCTGTTCAAGGGCATGACGGTGCTCGACAACATCATGACCGGGCGCAACACCAAGATGCGCACCAACCTCCTGCAGAATGCGCTCTATCTTGGCGCCTGCCGGCGCGAGGAATTGGCCAACCGCCAGCGGGTTGAAGAGGTGATCGATTTCCTCGAGATCCAGCACATCCGCAAGACGCCGGTCGGGCGCCTGCCCTACGGCCTGCAAAAGCGCGTCGAACTGGGGCGCGCGCTGGCTGCCGAACCGGTGCTGCTCCTGCTCGACGAGCCGATGGCAGGAATGAATGTCGAGGAAAAGCAGGACATGTGCCGCTTCATCCTCGATGTCAACGAGCAGTTCGGCACGACGATCGTGCTCATTGAGCACGACATGGGCGTGGTGATGGATATATCGGATCGAGTCGTGGTGCTGGACTACGGCAAGAAGATCGGGGACGGCTCACCCGACCAGATCCGCTCCAGTCAGGACGTGATCGACGCCTACCTGGGCGTCGCTCATGCTAACTAGGCGCGACTGATGGAATTCTTCATCGAGGTGCTTATCGGAGGTCTGCTTGCCGGCGTGATGTATTCGCTGGTCGCGCTCGGCTTTGTGCTGATCTATAAGGCGTCGGGGGTGCTCAATTTCGCGCAGGGGGCGATGGTCTGGTTTGCCGCCCTGTCGTTTGTTGGATTTGTCGGCCACGGATTCCCCTTCGCAGTGGCATTGCTGTGCGCGCTGGCGGTCATGATCGCGCTTGGCATGACGACCGAGCGCTTTGTCCTGCGGCCGCTGGTCAACCAGCCACCGATCGCGCTATTCATGGCGACCATCGGACTGTCCTTCTTTCTGGAAGGATTCGGTCCCTTCGTGTGGGGCAGCCAGGTGCGCGAGCTTCAGTTGGGAATCGAGGACGAGCCGCTTGCCTATTTCCTCGAACGCTTTAACGTCTCGATCAGCAAATTCGACCTGATGGCGGCCGGGATCTGCGCCGTACTCGTGGCCGGCCTGGCGCTGTTCTTCCAGAAGACCAAGATCGGCCGCGCCCTGCGCGCGGTCGCCGACGACCATCAGGCCGCGCTCTCGGTTGGAATTCCCCTGCAGACCATCTGGCGGGTGGTATGGGGTGTAGCCGGCTTTGTGGCACTGGTTGCCGGCATGCTCTGGGGGGCGCGCAACGGGGTGCAGTTCGCGCTCGTGTCGGTGGTCCTGAAAGCGTTTCCGGTGCTTATTCTCGGTGGCCTGACTTCGGTTCCGGGTGCGATCGTCGGTGGCCTCATCATCGGATCGACCGAGAAGCTTGCAGAAATCTATCTGGGGCCCTATGTCGGGGGCGGTATCGAGGGCTGGTTTCCGTACGTGCTGGCTTTGATGTTTCTACTGGTGCGGCCCGAGGGTCTGTTTGGCGAAAAGCACATCGATCGCGTCTAGGCGCGCAGAGAAGTCGGGAAAAGAGCATGTTCTACAGAGAAGCCGGACAATTCAAGACGAGCTACGCGGCCGATCAGCAGATCTTCCCGATCCGTCAGGATCGTCTGGCCTTTCTCGGGTTGCTGCTCGTTGCCTTCGTGCTGGTCCCGGCTGTGCTCAGCGACTACTGGTTTACCGCCATCCTGATCCCCTTTCTGGTATTCGCGCTGGCGGCGATCGGTCTTAATATCCTCACCGGATACGCGGGACAGCTGTCCCTGGGTACGGCCGCCTTCATGGCCGTGGGCGCCTTCTCAGCCTACAATCTGGTGCTGCGCTTCCCCGCATTGCCGCAGATCGTAAGCTTTCTGCTGGCGGGCCTGTGCGCGGCGGCGGTTGGAATTGCCTTCGGTCTGCCCAGCATGCGCATCAAGGGCTTTTATCTTGCTGTCGCGACTCTGGCCGCACAGTTCTTCGTGCTCTGGGCCCTGCAGAAATTCCCCTGGTTTACCAACAACAGCTCGTCGGGAGTGATCAGCGCGCAGCACGTCGAGTTCTTTGGCATCGCAATTGACTCGCCGCGGCGCAACTATCTGTTCGTGCTGGCCGTCGTGTCGGTGCTGGCACTGGCTGCCAAGAATCTGGTGCGCAGCAATACCGGTCGCAAGTGGATGGCCGTGCGCGACATGGATGTCGCCGCCGAAGTCATTGGCATCCCGCTCATGTCGACCAAACTGCTGGCTTTTGCCGTGAGTTCCTTTTATGCCGGAGTCGCCGGCGCTCTATATGCGTTCTGTTATATCGGGACGGTCGAGCCCGAGGCCTTCAGCCTCGACATGTCGTTTCGCATCCTGTTCATGATTATCATCGGCGGAACCGGCAGCATCCTCGGCTCCTTTATCGGTGCCGCGTTTATTGTGCTCATGCCGATCCTGCTGGCCGTGACCGTTCCGCCGCTGGCAACCCTGCTGCACGTGTCGCTCAATAGCGCCTCCTTGACCTATATCGAATTCATGATATTCGGTGCGCTGATCATTTTCTTTCTCATCGTTGAGCCCAACGGCCTTGCGCGCCTCTGGCAGCTTGGCAAGGAAAAGCTCAGAATCTGGCCATTCCCCCATTAAGGCGGCATCCGACTGCCTCATAACACTAGGAGACAAGCATGATCAAACCATTCAAGGCCGTAACCGGCGCGCTGGCTGCACTGTTGCTTGCGGTTCCGCTGGGAGCGTTCTCCCAGGCAGAGCCCGCGGAGCAGTTCTTCTCGATCCTGAGCTATCGGGTCGGGCCGTATGGTCCGGCAGGTACGGGCATTTTTGGCGGGATGATTGACTACCTCCAGTATGTCGACATCAAGGAGGGCGGGGTTGGCGGTATCAAGCTCACCTGGGAAGAGTGCGAAACCGAATATCAGGCCGCCCGCGGTGTCGAGTGCTACGAACGCCTCAAAACCAAGAGCGCGACGCACGGCACGATGATCAATCCGGTCTCGACCCCGATTTCCTACGCGCTGCTCGACAAGACCGCCGCCGACAAGGTGCCGCTGGTACAGACCGGGTTCGGCCGAACCGATACCATCGACGGCGCCTATTTCCCCTGGGCCTTCCCGCTGATCACCACCTATCCGATGCAGGCGACGGCTATCGTCAAGTACATCGCCGAGAAGGAACACGACGATCTGCGCGGCAAGCATATCTCCTACGTCTATCTCGATTCGGCCTATGGCAAGGAGCCGATCCTGTACCTGCAGGCCGAGGCCAAGGTGCATGGCTTCGAACTCAACCTCGTGCCGATCACGCCGCCGGGCAACGACCAGAGCGCGCAGTGGCAGCAGGTGCGCCAGAGCCGTGCCGACTGGGTAATCATGTGGGGATTCGGGGTGATGAATCAGACCGCGTTAAAGGCTGCCCAGAAGGTCGGCTTCCCGCGTGACCATATGATCGGCAGCTGGTGGGCCGGTTCCGAGGAAGACACCGTGCCGGCAGGCGAGGCCGCTAAGGGTTACCTGTCGGCAGCGCTCAATGTCTCCGGGATGACACCGCTGATCAGCGACATGCAGAAGGTCCTCTATAGCTCGGGCAAAGGCAATCTGCCGGATCCAAGCAAGGTCGGTTCAATCAACTACAACCGCGGCGTGGTCATCGGGATCGTGATGGTTGAAGCCTTGCGCGTGGGCCAGAAGAAATTCGGCAAGCACGTGCTCTCCGGTGAGGAAACACGCTGGGCGCTCGAACACCTCGATATTACCGACGCGAGGTTGAAGGAACTCGGTGCCAGCGGCCTGATGGCCAACCTGAAAACCAGTTGCTCTGACCACGAAGGTTCCGGCCGCATCAAGATCCAGCAGTGGGACGGCAGCAAGTTCGTCCTGGTATCGGACTGGATCGACGGCAACCGTGCTTTGGTGCGGCCGCTACTCGAGCAGTCGGCGATCGACTATGCCAAGGAAAAGGGAATTACCCCTCGTGATTGCTCCAAGGAAAAGTAGCCTCGGACGGAGGAGGGCGGAGGTGACGCGCGACTTGGTGGACGCTTCTTCATGACCGCGCAGACGGCTCCCGAAGCAAACGCCGGCGATACGCCGGCCTTGCTCGCGGTCAACAATATCGAGGTCATCTACGACCGCGTCATCCTGGTGCTAAAGGGTGTCTCGCTCCTGGTGCCCAAGGGGCGTATCGTGGCGCTCCTTGGCGCCAACGGGGCAGGCAAGACCACAACCCTCAAGGCGATCTCGAATCTGTTGCGTGCCGAGCGCGGAGATGTCACCAAGGGCTCGATCGAATTCGGGGGCGTGCGTGTCGATCGCCTGACGCCGTCCGAACTGGTGCGACGCGGCGTCATCCAGGTCATGGAGGGCCGGCACTGCTTTGCCCATCTGACGATCGAGGAGAATCTATTGACTGGCGCATTCACCCGGCGCGCTGGCAGACGCGAACTGGCCGAGGCGCTCGAGCGCGTTTACCATTATTTTCCGCGCATCAAGGAGCGCCGCAAGAGCGTGTCGGGCTACACCTCAGGGGGCGAACAGCAGATGACCGCGATCGGTCGCGCACTGATGGCGCAGCCGAGCATGATTTTGCTCGACGAACCTTCGATGGGACTTGCCCCGCAGATCGTCGACGAGATTTTCGGGATCGTGCGCGACCTCAACCAGAGAGAAGGGGTCAGTTTTCTTCTGGCCGAGCAGAACACGAATATAGCTCTCAAGTTTGCCGATTTCGGCTACATCCTCGAGAGCGGCCGCGTGGTCATGGATGGTCCTGCAGCCGAGCTTGCGACCAACGAGGACGTCAAGGAGTTCTATCTCGGCATTTCCGGTGCCGGACGCAAGAGCTTTCGCGACAGCAAATTCTACCGGCGCCGCAAGCGCTGGCTGGCATAGCTCACATGGCACAACCTGACGCTGAAAAGCTCGCGCAATTGGGCGGCTTGCGACGCCAGTTGCGCGATATCAAGGGGGTCGTGGAAGCTCGGCCCGGGGTGTTCGTGCTCGCTGGCAAGCCCTTCATCGAACTGGTGGGCGGCGAAGTCGTCGCTGCCGAGTTGCGTGCCGGTGGCGGCTTGCCGGCGCAGCGCTACAGCCTGGGTGACGCTCTGGCGAGCCGCAAACTGGTTGATGAGGCGCGTCGGCGCGCCCAGCGTTCTGATGACGACTAGGCTCGCCAAGACGGCGTTCTCGACAGGCAGGTAAACCATGACAGTCCATTTTGATGCGCTCGAGGCGCGTCCTCCCGAGATGCGTGAAGCGGCGCTTCTGGCACGATTGCCCGGGCTTGTCGGTCACGCGCAAAAGACAGCCGGATTTGCACGCATTTTCGCCGGGGTCGACGCGCGCACGATCACGAGTCGCGCCGCCTTAGCGCAGCTGCCCGTGACGCGCAAATCGGAGTTGAAGGCGTTGCAGGAGCAGGCACCGCCGTTTGGCGGCCTTAGCCCAACCCGGCTTGGCGAGCTCAGGCGCGTCTATATGTCGCCTGGGCCGATATTCGAGCCCGAGGGAAACCGCGACGACTACTGGCGATTTGCGCGTGCCCTCTACGCGATCGGTGTGCGCCCCGGAGATCTCATCCAGAACTGCTTTTCCTATCACTTCACGCCGGCAGCTTTCATGGTCGAGGGCGGCGCGCAACGTCTGGACTGTCCGATCCTGCCTGCGGGCAGCGGCAGCACCGAGATGCAGGTTCAGGCGATGGCTGCCTTGCATGCGCCGGTTTATGTCGGTGCCCCGTCGTTTCTGAAAATCATCATCGAGAAGGCGCAGGAGCTCGGCACGGCGGTGTCGTTCAAGCGCGCTCTGGTGGGTGGGGAGGCGCTGCCGCCAAGCCTGCGTGCCTGGTTTACCGAACACGGCATGCCGCTGGTCATGCAGCTCTATGCGACCGCGGATCTCGGAAGTATTGCCTACGAGACCTGCAGCGAGGGTACGATCCATCCCGGCATGGTGCTTGACGAGGATGTGCTGCTCGAAATCGTGCGACCGGGCACGGGCGATCCGCTTGCGCCCGGTGAGGTGGGCGAAGTGCTCGTCACGAGCTTCAATCCCGACTATCCGCTTGTACGATTCGCGACCGGCGATCTCTCGGCTATCCTGCCGGGAGCCTCACCGTGCGGGCGCACCAACGTGCGCATTCGCGGCTGGCTCGGTCGTGCCGATCAGACAACCAAGGTGCGGGCGATGTTCGTGCAGCCCGCGCAAGTCAATGAAATCGTGCGACGTCACGGCGAGATTGTGCGGGCGCGTTTGGTGGTCACTGGCGCGCTCGGTGTCGACGAGATGACCCTCTATTGCGAGGTCGATGAAGCCCTGGCGGGCTCGCCCGATCCGGCGCGCATGCAGGCCATCGAGCTGAGCATTCGCGAAGTAACCAAACTGCGCGGCGCGGTGCGCCTGGTGACCCGCGGCAGTCTGCCCAACGACGGCAAGGTGATCAGCGACGAGCGCAGTTACGCCTAGGAGCGCGCTGTCGCGCCGATGGCACGGTGCGCGGCTTCTGTCGGGACAATGAGAGTACTGGCCTGTATCGCCCCGCCCCGATCGCGTGTAAATTTGGGCATGGCCGAGCGGTCCCTGTCGAGACGGTTGGCCACATCAATGAGGCTGCGATGGATAAGGATGCGCAGGGGCGGGTGACGGACAAACTAACCGGTATCGTGAAGGCGCCAGTTCACATCGTCGAGGTGGCCGTGGGTGACACCGCGCGCCTGCTCAAGGACAGTGGCGAGATGCAGCGCGGGGTTGGCCTGATACCCGGCATCATTGCTCTGGTGCTCGGCTTTTTATGCCTGCTTGGCGTTGCCGCATTCCACTTTCCGCAATACCTGACGACGCCTGAGCTGCGCCACGAATATTCGGTCGACGTGATGCGCCACATCCTGTTCGCAGCACTGGTTCTTGCGGGCAGCCTTGCGATCATGAATCTGGTACTGCGCCGCGCACGTGGCATCAGTCTGATGGCGGCGATCCTGGTTGCACTTGCCGTGGCCTGGGGTGGCTCGCACGTGCCGGTCGCAGACTTCCCGGATCACACGCCCTACATCGGCCTTGACTGGTTCATCCTCGATCTGCTGGGCTCGACCACGATCTTCGTGCTGATCGAGAAGTTGTTTCCGCTCTACAAGGGTCAGGCGATCTTCCGCCTCGAATGGCAGACGGACTTCATTCACTTCACCGTCAACCATTTCATCGTCGGCCTGATCCTATTGACCGTCAATTTCCTGATCCATCGTCTGTTCGGATGGGCCGTCAACGACGGCGTTCAGGGTTTTGTCCAGGGCATTCCCTTCATTCCCCAGCTCGCCTTGTGTGTGCTGGCCGCCGACATGGTGCAGTACTGGACACACCGCGGATACCACGAGATCCCCTTTTTCTGGCGCTTTCACGCAGTGCATCACAGCGCCAAGACCATGGACTGGATGGCCGGCTCGCGTCAGCACATCCTCGAGTTGATCGTCACGCGCGTGGGCGTTCTCGGGATCCTGTATGTGCTTGGCTTTTCCAAGGGTGTGATGGACGCGTACATCATCATCGTCGGCTTTCAGGCGGTCTTTAATCACGCCAATGTGCACCTGCCGTGGGGCCCGCTGCGCTACGTGATCGTCACCCCTGACTTTCACCATTGGCACCATTCTTCGGACACGGCCGCGATTGATCGCAACTATGCAGCGCACTACGCGTTCATCGACTACCTGTTTGGCACCGCGGTGCGTGGCCAGAAGGGATTTCCGGAGCGTTATGGCGTCGTCGGTGACTACATGCCCGATGGTTTTGTGCGCCAGCAGATGTTCCCGTTTCGACGCAAGGCCTAGGGCTATGCCCGCCAGCGCGCGGCGCGAGCGCGCGCTTGGTGTAGGATTGCCTGCCAGAAGGCGCCGACCGTTCGCACAGGGCGTCTGGTGATATCGGAGGGGACGACATGTTTTCAGAAAGACTTCTCGAGGGCAAACGTATCCTCGTGACCGGCGGTGGCACGGGTCTCGGGCGTGCCATGAGCGAGCAGTTCCTGCGTCTTGGAGCCCAGATCTACATCTGCGGACGCCGCCGCGGAGTGTGCGAGGAAACGGCCGCGCAACTGATGGCCGCCCATGGTGGCAGTGTCAAGGCTTTTGGTCTTGATATCCGCGACGCGTCGGCCGTCGACGCCATGGTTGAAGAAATATTCGCCGAAGGGCCCCTGACGGGGCTGGTCAACAATGCCGCCGGCAATTTCATCTCGCCGACGGCCGCCCTATCCCCGCGCGGCTTTGATGCGGTTGCCAATATTGTGATGCACGGCACCTTCTACGTGACGCACGCGGTCGGGCGCCGCTGGGTCGAGATGGCGCGCCATGGACAGTGGCAGCATGGCGACCCGTATCGCAGCGTCATCTCGATCATCGTCACCTGGGTCCAGAATGGTGGGCCCTATGTCGTACCCTCGGCGATGAGCAAGAGTGCCATCCACGGCATGACCATGTCGCTTGCGACCGAGTGGGCACAGTATGGTGTGCGCCTGAATGCCGTCGGTCCGGGCGAGATCCCGACCGAAGGCATGAGCAAGCGTCTTAATCCGGGCGAAGAACCGGGCGCCCGCAGTGCGCGCACCAACCCGATGGCGCGCTCGGGAACCATGGCTGAGCTGCAGAACCTTTCCACATTCCTGATGAGTGATGGCTGCCAGTGGCTCAACGGCCAATCGATCATGATGGATGGCGGCAACGCTCTGGCCAGTGGCGGCAATTTCTATGAGTTGCGGAACTGGACTGACGAACAGTGGCGCGCAGCGCGCGAGAATATCGAAGCCCAGAATCGCAAGGATCGCGAACAGCGCGGCGCCTAGAACTTCCAGGGCTTGACTGGATAGCCTGCAACCGTCTGGCACGGCGCCTTGCTGCGGCGCTGTCGGTCGGGTTGTCCTGGTGGCAGGCGCTCGCCCAGCTATCAGTTCGATGCATACCTGACCCCCTGTAGCTATCCATGGCAATTATGGCTGTCATGCCAAAGACTGTATGTACAATTACTGCCTAGGCAGTATAATTCGGGCCAGATACTGCAAGAGCCCGATACATAGCGATGTCGAAGTCCAGCCAAATTCCGATCGAGCAAGGCCCCTACCGCGTAGAAGACTACCGGATCGGGGAGAGTGTCGGCTATCTCATCAAGCGCGTGCGCGCTGCGCTTGGCGTTGCCGTCGATCGCGAGATGGCGGCCTACGACGTCTCCAACGAGCAGTGGACGATCCTCTTGATGCTGTCGGAAGGTCGCTACGAAACGGCGGCTGAACTGGCGCGCGGATCGGTGTGTGACACCGGCTCGATGACGCGCATGCTCGACCGGCTTGAGGCCAAGGGTCTGGTGCAGCGCAAGCGCTGCGCCGAGGACCGGCGCGTAGTACGGATTGCTCTAAGCGAAGCCGGTCGCTCGCTTGCCGACATTCTTCCGGACGTGATGGTGAAGGTGCTCAACGCACACCTCGCCGGTTTCAGCAGTGCTGAGTTCGAACAATTGAAGAGCCTGCTCAGGCGCATGCTCGATAACGCCGAGAGCATCGGCAAGGATGAATCACGCGTGCGTGCTGCGGATGGCGCGGCGGCGCACGAATCAGGCGGTAAATTGAAATGAGATCGCATATGAGCACGCTACTGGATAGCGCTAAACGAAGCGCGCGCGAATACCTGCAGCCCGAGGTCGTCGCATGGGCAGCAACTACCACGGCCGCAGTTGCCGCTGCCGTCGTGACGGCGCTGATGATGGTTGGCTGCGCGACCGGCGACGGAGCGCAACGCGCGCAGGTGACGAGTCCGGAGGCCCTCGCCTCAGGGCAGACACTCTCCAGCATGCCCGAGGGTGGCACCTGGCCGGCCGACGCATGGTGGAAGGCTTTCGGGGACGCGCAACTGGACGCCCTGATCGATGAAGCCTTACGCGGCTCACCAAGCCTGCAGTTGGCGCAGGCGCGCCTGGCGCGCGCCAATGCCGCCGCAGTCGGAGCGGAATCGTCGCTGCTGCCGCAGGCCAGTCTCGCCGCCTCGTCGGAGCGCGGCAAATTCACGGCCAACTATATCTACCCACCACCGCTGGGTGGCGCGACCTACACCACCAATGAGCTGTTGCTGAACCTTGGTTGGGATATCGACTTCTGGGGAAAAAATCGTGCACTGATCGACAGCGCCCACGCCTCGGTGAAGGCAGCCAGCGCGGATCGAGCCGCGGCGCAACTGGCCCTGACTACCAGCATCGCGCGTAGCTGGTTCCAGCTACAGCGTCAGTATGAACTGAGCGATGTCGTAAAGGCGTCGATCAAGCAGCGTGAATCGATTCTCGATCTGACGCGCCAGCGCGTGGGTGCGGGCCTTGATACGAATGTCGAGCTGCGCCAGGCCGAATCCCAATTGCCCCAGGCACGGGTGGATCTGGCGCAGATCGAAGAAAGCATTGCATTGACCCGCAACCAGCTGGCCGCGCTCACCGGCGCCGGTCCGGACCGTGGCATCACGATTGGCCGGCCGAGCGCACAGCTCGCGCCCGTCGCAGCCCTGCCGAGCGCCCTGCCGGCGCACCTCCTGGGTCGTCGTCCGGATCTGGTCGCAGCCCGCTGGCGCATCGAGAGTGCGCAAAGCAGCATCGACAATGCACGGGCCCAGTTCTATCCCGACATCAATCTGGTGGCGTCGGCCGGATTCATCAGCCTCGGTGGCTTTAAACTTCTCTCGCAGCCCGCTGAGAACACCGCGTTCGGTCCGGCATTGAGCTTGCCGATCTACCAGGGTGAATTGCGCGCCAATCTGCGCGGCACGGAGGCCAGCTACGATGCCGCGGTAGCGCAGTACAACCAGACGCTCATCGATGCCCTGCATGATGTCGCCGACCAGATTCGCTCGCTCCAGGCACTCGAACGCCAGGCCAGTGAAGAGGATCTCGCGCTCTCGAAGATCGAGGACGGTTACTCCCTGGCCGTGCAACGCTATCGGGCCGGACTCGGAAACTACCTGACTGTCCTGACTGCCGAATCGGCGGTGCTGCAGCAACGGCGCGCCGCTACCGACATCCATGCCCGTCAGCGCGACGTCAGCGTCAGCCTGGTGCGCGCCCTGGGTGGCGGATTTCTTGATAACTCGAATACGCATTAACGGGCGCGCTGCGCCTTTCTGGAGAAACACATGAACGCACCTTCGACTCCCGCGACCAACGGCAAGCCCTCGCGCAACCGCGTGCTGGCAATCCTCGCCGCGGTCTTCATCGTCGCCCTCGTCGGTTACGGCGTGTGGTATTACCTCGTCGGTAGCCACTACGAATCGACCGACGACGCCTATGTCGCCGGCAATGTAGTCCAGATCACGCCGCAGATCGCCGGCACCGTGGTGAGCATCAAGGTCGATGACACCGAGATCGTCAAGGCCGGGCAGGACTTGGTGATGCTCGACAAGGCCGACGCGCAGGTCGCGCTCGACCAGGCCGAGGCCCAGCTCGCCCAGACGGTGCGCGAAGTGCGCAATCTGTACGCCAACAATGCCACCCTCGAGTCGAACATCGACGCGCGCAATGATGAAGTGGCTCGCAACCGTTCCGAAGTCGAGCGCGCCGCCGATGACTACCAGCGCCGTCAGGCACTACTCGCCAGTGGTGCGGTCTCCAGCGAAGAGCTCAAGCACGTCGAGAACACGCTGATCGCCGCGCGCAGCAACCTCGCCGGTGCCGAAGCCGCCCTGGTTGCGTCTCGCGAACAACTGGCGGCCAATCGCACCCTGACCGACGGCACCAGCGTCGAGCAGCATCCGAGCGTACTGCGCGCTGCTGCGCGCGTGCGCGAGGCCTATCTGGCGGTTGCGCGCTCGAGCATTGTTGCGCCGGTAAACGGTCAAATCGCCAAGCGCACCGTGCAGGTCGGCCAGCGCGTCGCGCCGGGGACGCCCCTGATGGCCATCGTGCCGCTTGACTACCTGTGGGTCGACGCCAATTTCAAGGAAGTGCAATTGCGCAGCATGAAGACCGGACAGCCGGTTACTCTCGAAGCGGATCTCTATGGCGGCAAGGTCGAGTATCGCGGCCACATCGTGGGCCTCGCGGCCGGGACCGGGGGCGCCTTCTCGCTCTTACCCGCGCAGAACGCCACGGGTAACTGGATCAAGGTGGTACAGCGGCTGCCGGTACGTATTGCAATCGAGCCCGCCGATCTGCGCGATCATCCGCTGCGCGTAGGCCTGTCGATGGTTGCCAAGGTCAAGGTTGACGACCAGAGCGGCGCCCCGCTCGCCGTCAGCAATTCCGGCGAGCAAAGCGATGCGATCGTCGCCGTGGCCGAAGAAGCCGGTCCGATCATCGAGCGCATTATCAAGGCCAATCTCGGCTCGGGTGCCAAGCTCGAAGTCACAGCACCTATCCATTCGGTCGTACACCCGCACGCTGCCACCGCAGCCCGCTAGAGCAGCTCATCATGTCCAGCATGGCACCCGCCAAAGCGGCACCGTTCCAGCCGCCTCCCCTTGAAGGGAGCGCGCGCATCCTCGGGACGGTGGCGCTGTCGCTTGCGACTTTCATGAACGTGCTCGACACGTCGATCGCCAACGTGTCGATTCCGGCGATCTCGGGTGATGTCGGCGTATCGACCAGTCAGGGCACCTGGGTTATCACGTCCTTCGCGGTTGCCAATGCGATCGCCGTGCCGCTTACCGGCTGGCTGACACAGCGCTTTGGCGCGGTGCGCCTTTTCACGACCTCAGTGGTGCTGTTCGTGATCGCCTCGCTTTTGTGCGGGCTGGCACCCAACCTGACGGCCCTGATTGCCTTTCGCGTGCTGCAGGGAGCTGTCGCCGGCCCGATGATTCCCCTGTCGCAGACGCTGCTCCTGGCAAGCTATACGCGCGAGCGTGCCGGCGTGGCGCTCGGTATCTGGTCCATGACCACACTCGTCGCTCCGGTCGTAGGTCCGGTGCTTGGCGGCTATATCACCGACAACATCGCGTGGCCCTGGATCTTCTATATCAATGTCCCGATTGGTCTCATTGCGGCATACATTTCCTACACCATCTATCGCACGCGCGAGACTCCGACGCGCAAGCTGCCCGTCGACACGGTCGGCCTTGGTCTGTTGATCATCTGGGTGGGGTCCCTGCAGATCATGCTCGACAAGGGCAAGGAGCTCGACTGGTTCAATTCACCGGCGATCCTCAGCCTGGCAATCATCGCCGCGATCTGCTTCGTCCTTTTTTTGGTGTGGGAATTGCTCGACAACGATCATCCGATCGTCGATCTGTCGCTATTCAAGCGCCGCAATTTCAGCTTTGGCGTGATCGGCGTCTCGGTCGCCTATGGCGTATTTTTTGGCAACGTCGTCATCCTGCCGCTGTGGCTGCAAACCCAGATGGGCTATACCGCGACCGAGGCCGGGATCATGCTTGCCCCGGTGGGCCTGTTCGCGATCCTTCTGACACCCTTCGTCGGGCGCAATCTGCCGCGCATGGATCCACGCATGGTGGCGTCCTTCGCGTTCATCGTATTCGCGGTTGTTTCGTTCTTGCGTGCGGGATTCAATACCCAGGTGGACGCGGCCCACATCGTGGTCCCAACCATCCTGCAGGGTGCCGCGATGGCGACCTTCTTCCTGCCCCTGGTAGCACTGACGCTCTCGGGGCTGCCTGGAGACCGGGTGGCCGCCGCGTCGGGCCTGTCGAATTTTGTGCGGATTACTGCCGGCGCCATCGGCGCGTCGGTGGTTACCACGCTCTGGGACAATCGTTCGGCGATGCATCATGCCTATCTCACCGAGAACATCACGCGCTACGACCAGGTGGCGACCGGCACGGTGAATGCACTCACCAGCGGTGGTTTCACGGGTGACCAGTCGCTCGGTTTTATCGATCGGGTTCTCGATGGGCAGGCACGCATGCTTGGGGCCGACGATGTCTTCTGGATCTCCGGGATCATCTTCGTGATCCTGATCGGGCTGATCTGGTTTGCCAAACCTGAACGCGCGGCAGCACCTGTCGACGCGGGCGGCGCACACTAAGTCCTGTCACAAGGCGCAGCGTCGGCCCATCTTGGGCTGACCCTTGGCTGTGCTCCCGTATACTCGGGTTTTCGTGGTGCACACGAACGCGCGGGTACAGGCGGTCCAACTCCCTTGGCAAACTCCCAATCTGAATCTGCACGGCCAGCTGCGCCGATAGTCGCAGGACCGCTCGGTGCGCTCATGCTCGGCGCGCTTGGCATCGTCTACGGTGATATCGGAACCAGCCCCCTCTATACCCTGAAGACCGCGCTCGAATGGGCGGGAGGCGCGACTGCCGAGGCAGCCTTTGGCATGTTGTCGCTGATCGTCTGGACCTTGATCATCACCACCTCGATCAAGTATGTCGCGCTGGTAATGCGCGCGGACAACGATGGCGAGGGCGGCATTCTGGCCCTGATGGCGCGCCTGACCGCGGGTGGTCAACGCAGGCCGGCACTGCTCGCTATCGGCATGCTCGGTGCGGCGCTTCTGATTGGTGACGGCGCGATCACGCCGGCCATCTCGGTTCTGAGCGCGCTCGAGGGCCTGAAGATCCCCGTGCCCGCGCTGGCGCGTTTCGTACTGCCTCTCGCGTGTGCGATCCTGATAGGTCTGTTCGCCTTGCAGCACAAGGGTACCGCGGTGATTGGACGCCTGTTCGGGCCGGTCATGATCGTGTGGTTTGTCAGCATCGGCGTGCTTGGCGCGATCTCGGTGGCCGATCACCCGGAGATCCTGCTCGCCCTGAATCCGGCCTACGGGGTGCGCTACCTCGCTGGCCACGGTTTGACGGGATTCACCGTTCTAGGGGCCGTGTTCCTGAGTGCGACGGGAGCTGAGGCGCTGTACGCCGACATGGGGCATTTCGGGGCGCGACCGATTCGACTGTCCTGGTATGGCCTGGTACTGCCGGCGCTCGTGCTTAACTATGCAGGTCAGGCGGCGCTGGTGGTGAGCGGGCAGGCGATCGGCGACGCCAATCCTTTCTTTCTGCTCGGACCGGCTTGGCTGCAGCTGCCGATGGTGGGTCTAGCGACGGTCGCAACCATCATCGCCAGTCAGTCGATCATCAGCGGTGTTTTCTCGATGACGCGCCAGGCGATTCAACTGGGCCTGTTTCCACGGATGCGCATTACCCAGACCTCCGCGACCGGCTATGGCCAGATTTACGTTGGCTCGGTGAACTGGCTGTTGATGGTTCTTACTCTCGGACTGGCGATTGGCTTTGGTTCGTCGGACAATCTCGCGGCAGCCTTCGGGATCGCGGTCTCGATGACCATGTTCCTCACTACCCTGTTGCTCTATCACGTGATGCGTGAGCAGTGGCGCTGGCCACTCGCGATCGTGCTCGGCATCGCCGTTCCCCTGGCGCTGGTCGATGTATCCTTCGTGTCTGCGAATCTGACCAAGGTCGCCGAAGGCGGTTGGGTCCCTCTGGTGGCTGGAGCGATTATCTTCACGGTGATGCAAGCCTGGCATAAGGGCCGAGTGGCGCTACTCGGACAGATCGAACGCGAGACCATGCCGATGGAATTGTTCATGGGTTCGCTCAGCTCCGATGTGCACGTAGACGGCATTGCCGTCTACCTGTCGCGGCGCGGCGACATGGTTCCGGTCGCGCTGCTGCATTCCGTCAAGCACTTCCATGTGCTGCACAAATATAACGTCATTCTGAGCGTGGAGACCGACCATGTACCGCGCGTGGCCGCGAGCGCACGGGCCAGCGTGACCCTGCTCGGTGAGGGCTTTGCGCGGGTGGTGCTGCGCTACGGCTTCATGCAGGCGCCCGATCTTGCCGCGGATCTCAAGCGCTGCGACATTGGCTGCCCGGACTTCGACATGATGCAGACAAGCTTCGTTCTTTCACGCATCTGGATCGTCCTGGCCGAAAAAGGAAAGCGTCGAATCAATCCGCTTTTTGCGCGAATGTTCGAGTGGATGCATCGCAACGAGACCGGCGCGACCGAATTTTTTCGCATCCCCCTCAATCGGATTGTCGAGCTCGCCGTCCAGATCGCCCTCTAGCCCAGCTAGCCGGCATTGACCAGTACATCCGAGTCCACACGCGCGGCGTTGCTGCGAACCAGATCGCGCACCAGCCAGTCGACCAACTCGGCCGGTTCCAGATGCAGGTAGCGCGTATTGGTCGCGGCAACATAAGGGATGCCGGCCAAGCGTCCCGGCAACTCGTCGAGCCGGATCGCCTGATGATCGAGCAGCAGGAACTTGAGGAACACCTTCAATGCATAGCGCGCATGGCTGACCGGGTCTGAGCTCATGCGGTCGATACGCGAAAACGCGCGCGCGAGAGACTCGTCGATTGTCTCGAAGGGACTCCCATGACCCGGGATCACCAGGCGCACCTCGAGCCCCGCAATCATCTCGAGCGTGGCGCGCGCCTGCGCAAATCCAGACTCACCAACCAGCTCCGGAAAAATCACGCCAAAGCCGTTCTCCCAGAATGCGTCAGCCGAGATCAGGATCGCCTCGGCCGGACAATACAGCACCATCGAGTGCGGATCATGCCCGGGTGACGCCAAGACCTGCCAGAGCAGGTCGCCCAGTTCAATCTCGTCACCGGCGGCTATCGTGCCGTCAAACGCGAAGCGCTCCAGGGTTTGCCCGGTCTGGACGGCGTTCAGTTCAGTGCTGCGCCAGTTGGCTATCGAATCGGCCTCAGCGACCGGAATCAGGGTACGCGGCGACCAGCGCTCCTGCAGTGCGTGATTTCCGCCACAGTGGTCCGAGTGCAGATGCGTGTTCACCAGCAGGTCCAGAGGACGGGCTCCCAGACCCAGGCCGACGAGCGCAAGCGTCTGGTCGGCGTGCGAGGCATAACCGGAATCAATCAGCGCGCTGTGGTTGCGACCTGTGAAAAGGATATTGTTCGAGGACAGCCAGCCGCGCTCGAACACATGCATCGATGCGGGAAGCTTCATGACGCCGGACCTTGTTTGCGCTGCAATCCAACGGGGACCTCGCGTGCGGCCTTGAAGCCAGCGCTCGAAAAGAATTCGTCGCCCTCGAGAAAAGCACAAAGCATGTCGCGCGCCTCATAGCCCCAGAACTGCCTGTCTTCTATCACCGAGGTCGGAACCCCGAAAACCTTGGCGGAAATCGCACGTTGACCATTTTCGCGCAGCGCTTGCTTGACTGCCGGGGTATCGATATCAGCGGGGCTAACGCGAAGCTCATCGAGCAGCTCGCCAAAGGCGATGGTGTGGGACGGCAGGTGCCCTTGTTGCCACACGAAGCGGAAGATGCGTGCAACTACCGCGACCGGAACGACACCGTCCGCGCCGCAGGCCAGTGCGAGGCGCAACAAGGGCAGCGGATTGAAAGGATGCTCGGGGGGCATCGTCAGGGCGATGTTGTCGCGATGGGCGAGCCAGCTGACATGCTCGAAGGTCCAGGTTCGCTTTGGAGCGAGTTCCGCGGGTCCGACGTTGCGCCAGTGGTCGAGCAGTCCCGCAAAAAGCAAGGGACGCGGGGCGATGCGCGCGCGCGTCGCGAGCTCGGCGAGGCCGGTTGATTGCAGGTAGGCGAACGGCGAGATGAAATCGAAATACCAGTCGATGACTGGACTCATTTGGGCTCCCCAATGCGTGCGCGACGCAGGACGATATGCGCCAGCACCGCATGCTTGTAGCCATCCGATGCGCTTGCCCAATTGGCGATCTCGTCGAGCGTACGCAGGCAACCCGCGCACAGACCACCTGGCGCACTGTCGAGAAGCTCGTCCATGAGGCACACCGAGATGCACGGAGAGGCGGGAGTGCCTGGCAGTGGGGCGTTCATGCGCTGCGTCTGGCTGCCAGTGCATTGCCGGCGCGTGACTCGGTGCGGCGTCCGAGCAAGCCGCTGATCCACTGGCCGGTCGAAACGATGGCATCCAGATCGATGCCGGTATCGATACCGATTCCCTGCAGCATGAACAAGACATCCTCGGTGGCGACATTGCCGGTGGCGCCACGCGCGTAGGGACAACCGCCAAGTCCCGCCGTCGAGGCATGAAAGATATTTATTCCGACCTCGAGACTGGCATAGATGTTTGCGATCGCCTGGCCATAGGTATCGTGAAAGTGTCCCGACAGGCGCTCGATGGGGAACACCGCGGCCGCAGCCTCCATCACGGCACGGGTTCGTTTGGGCGTGCCAACCCCGATCGTGTCGGCAATATCGATTTCGTCGCAGCCGAGCGCCGCGAGCCGCTCTACGACGTCGACCACAGCCCCGACCGGCACCTCTCCCTGATAGGGACAGCCCAGAGAGCAGGAGATGCTGCCGCGCAGGCGCACGCGCGCGGCCTTGGCGGCGGCCGCGACCGGTACAAAGCGCTCGATGCTCTGGGCGATCGAGCAATTGATATTGCGCTGTGAGAATGCCTCGGACGCTGCGCTGAAGATCACGACTTCGTCGGCGCGCGCGGCCAGGGCGGCCTCGAATCCCTGGAGATTGGGAGTCAGCACCGAGTAGATCGTACCGGGGCGCCGCACGATCTGCGCCATCACCTGTGCTGAATCGGCCATCTGCGGCACCCACTTGGGCGATACGAAGGCGCCCGCCTCGAGATTGGCGACGCCGGCCGCCGACAACCGGTCACACAACTCGACCTTGACCTCGAGGGGAACGGCGGCCCTCTCGTTTTGCAGTCCGTCGCGCGGACCGACTTCGACAATCTTGACCTGCTCAGGTAGTTTCATCGACAACTCCCTCAGTAACCGCGAGCGGGATCGACGATGCCATCGATCGGTTTTCCTGCCTGGTGGTCGCGAATCTTGCCGGCAATTTGCGCGAGGCTATTGGCTCGCAAGGTGCGCGCTGCGATGTGCGGGGTCATGGTAATGCGCGTCTCGCTCCAGAAAGCGTGCCCGGCTGGTAGGGGTTCCTCGCGAAATACGTCCAGGCAAGCACCGGCAAGGTGCCCTTCCAGCAAGAGCGCGAGGAGGTCGTCCTCCACAAGATGGGCGCCGCGTGCCACATTGATCAGATAAGCGCCTGGCATGAGCTTTTCAAGGTTGGAGCGACACAATATCGATTCGGTATCGGGGGTCAGGGGCAGTACGCACACCAGTATGCGCGTGGCGCGCAAAAGCTTCTCGAGGCCGTCAGCCCCATGGTGGCAGGTTATCCCCTCGAGGCTGTGTTCGGTGCGCGACCAGCCGTGCACGGCAAACTCGAAGCTGGAAAGCGCCCTGGCTACGCGCGCTCCGATGACCCCAAGACCGAGCACGCCGATCGGGAAATGCTCACGCAACAAAGGCTTGCGCAGCTGCCACTGGCCGGCACGCATATCAGCCTCGTAGCGCTCGAACTCGCGAGTAAAGCGCAGCACCGCGTGGCAGACGTACTCGGCCATCTGCACGGACATGCCTGCATCACCGAGCCGCACCAGCGGCACAGCGCGCGGCCGCTTGGGCATGGCGAGCAGAGCGTCGACACCGGCGCCAAGGCAAAAGATCGCGCGCAGATGGCGTTCGTGCTCGAACAGCTCCTGCGGCGGTGCCCAGACGACCGCATAGTCGGCGCCGCTCTGCGCCCGCGCGTCAAAGGCCGTGACTTCGGCGTCTGGCATGAGGGCCTGCAGCTCCCTGATCCAAACCGTCAGATCGCCCGAGGCGGCGCTAAACACGATGCGCGTCATGGGCTGGCGGCGGCATCCTCGGTAAATTGCAACAGTTGCGCACCTTCGCTGACCTGGTCGCCGACCGCAAACAGTACCTCGGTGACCAGGCCATCGGCGGGAGCCGCGATGGTGTGCTCCATCTTCAT
>CAJCHO010000123.1 GCA_903970145.1 Mycobacteriaceae bacterium
AGAAATGTGCCGCTGCCAATGAAATCCCAGGCCACCGAATCGGGCAGCCCCGCCGCGATCGCGGTCGAGTACTGCAGACTGACGAGTTCGTAGATCGAGCGAAAAATGATCAGCGTAATCAGTGTCGTCAGAAACGCGCGCAGGCGCAGGTAACCGATCAGCACGCCATTGATCGCGCCAAGCAATGCGCCGCCTATCAGCGTGGCCAGCACGCTCAGCGCGACTGGCCACTTCAGGATGTGCATGAAAAACAGTGCGAAAAAATTGGTCAACGCGAACATCGAGCCGACCGAGAGATCAATACCGCCAACGATCATGACCAGACCGAGGCCAAGGACAATGAAGCCGATCTCGCCTGCCTGACGCAAAGTGTCGGCGAGCATGATCGGTGAGAAGAAGTTGCCAATGAGCTGGCTCGATATGACCACGACGATGCCAAGCAGCAGCACCGGGATAGCAGTTTCGGTCCAGCGTTTGGAAAGAATCTCTCCAAGCCAGTGATCCGGCCAATAGCGATAGCGCAGGCGTGTCAGGGTGTCATTCATCGCAATGCGGTGTCCGATCCAAAGCGGGGCGCCCGATCCGGGGCGCCGGTGTGATGACCGCGACGCGCTTGCGCCGCGGTCTCTCGACAGTTACTTCGCTGCCGCGAGTTTCCAGCAGGTACCCTCGGCACCGGCGTTGTCGCGGGTGATCGGTATCAGGGTCGTATAGATATTCTGCTTGGCAGCACCCGGCTTGACCTCACCCTGCAGGAGCCACTTGATCATCGCCGCCATATTGCTTGCCTGGGTCGGCACGTCATAGCTGAGGTCATAATCAAATGCTCCTGACTTGACCTGGTCGCAGGCGCCCTTCTGCTCACCGCCACCGGAGGTTGCAAGGAAGACCTTGCCGGTCAATCCGGCTTCCTTGACCGCAGCGGCGGTACCGATGTCCATGCCATCCCAGAATCCGACGATGCCGCACAGATCGGGATTCTGTTTAAGCACCGTTTGGGTCAGCCCCTTGGCCTTGGAAGCGTCCCAGTCAGCGGCCTGGTTGGAGACGACCTTGATCTGCGGGTTCTTGGCAAGAATGTTTTCCACGCCCTTCAAGGTGTAGGCACTCGCCGCTGCTGTCGGGGCACCCTGCACGATGGCGATCTTGTTCGATTTGCCCTTGCAGGCATCGACGACCGCCTGGGTGTCGCGCTCACCAATATCGACCCAGTCAGCGCCGACGAATACCGTCGACGGCTGCGCCGAGCGCATATTGATCTGCACCACGTAGATGCCTTCCGCTTCCGCCTTGGCGATCAGCTTGGCGTAGGTCTGCACATCGGGGTTGTGCACGATGATCACCGCCGGCTTTTCGGCGATCAGGGCGGTAAGCGCCTGCGCACCCGCATTGGTGTTCCAGTTCGGATCGCGCACGACGAGCTTGATGCCGGCCGCGTCCATCTCCTTCTTGACCCCCTGATACCAGCCCTGGGCGAGATCAAAACCCATCGCCACCGGCACGTAGCCAACAGTCTTGCCAGCCAGATCGTTCTTGTAGGTCTCTCGAAACGGCTCGTCCAGGCCCTTGCCCTGTGCGAAACTCGCCGCGGCCCATGCTAAGCCGAGACCGAGGCCAATGCCCCATGCTGCCATCTTGATCGATTTCATGCTTGTCTCCTCCAGATTTTTATGGCGCGCCATTGGGCCTGGCGCATGGCCTTCCATCCACTTCAAATATCGCCTTGCTGTGCGGTCTCCTCGTTGCGGGGATTAAGGATCGTGTCGATGAGAATGGCCGCCAGCAGGATGACCCCTTTAATGATGTTCTGCGCCGAGTACGAGATGTCCATGATCGTCAGACCATTGAGCATGGTGCCGATCAAGAGCATGCCGATCACGACATTGCCGACACCGCCCCGCCCGCCCGACAAGCCAATGCCGCCGAGAACGACCACCAGCACCACGTCATAGACCATCGTCGAGTTATAAACGCGCGTGGGCATGCTATTGACCGAGGCCGCCATGACCATCCCGGCGAAGGCCCCGATCAGTGCCGAGGCAAGGTATTGCAGCAGGATCACCGGTCTGGACGGCAGACCCGTGGCGCGCGCCGCCAGGGGGTTGTCCCCCTGGGCATAGACGAACGAGCCCAGACACAGGCGCCGCAAGAAAACCGTCATGCCAAAAGCTGCCAGCGCGAACATGACCACCGGCATGGGCGCACCGGCAAGCGTGCCGCGGCCGAACCAGGCTAGCGAGTCCAGTTCAGCCGGCCACTGTACGACGTCAAGCTGGAAGAAGGCGACCTGACCAAGGCCGGCCAGAAAGAGACCCGACGCGAGCGTGACAAACAGCGACGGCACCTCGGCATAGGCGATCAACCAGCCGTTGACGAGGCCAAATACGAGGACGAGCGCCAGCGCCGCACAGCATGCGGTGGCCGGGCTGTGCCCGTCTTGCACCATCTGCAGCACGAGTCCCGGGGGTACTGCCAGTGCGGCGATCATTGAAATATCGATGCCGCGCCCGATCACCACGACCGACATCCCAAGTCCCAGGATGCCGAGGATCGCGACGTTCTGAACGAGCGTCAGGAGATTGTCGAAGCGAAAAAAACCGTCCAGAAAAACCGACAGGCAGATAAAGAGGGCAACGAAAATCGCAAAGACGATCCGTTCCTGGGTAAATCGAAACTTCTTCACAGGCTTCCCATCAAGACAGAGCGGCGGCAAGAGTGCCGCGCAATTCGCGTTTTATGACCTTGCCATTGATATTGCGCGGCAAGGGTTCGGTGCCGATCGTCCAGGTCTCAGGTACCTTGTAGTCCGCCAGACGCGTCAGGCAGAAACTGCGCAGGGCCTCGGCCTGGGTTTCGCGATCAAGGGCGCGTACGCACACAAAGGCATGGACCCGCTCGCCCAGTACCGCACAGGGCACACCGACGATGGCCGACTCGATCACCTCGGGATCTTCGGCGAGCACGTTTTCGACCTCGGCGCTGTAGACCTTGTAACCACCGCGATTGATGACATCCTTCTTGCGGTCGAGCACGCGCACGTAGCCCTCGACGTCGACGCTGCCGATATCACCCGAACGCCAGAAACCGCCGCAGAATTCGCGCGCGCTTGCCTCGGGATTGTTCCAGTACCCTGCGACCACCATCGGACCCCTGATCCAGATCTCGCCAATCGCGCCGGCCGGCACTTCGCAGCCGGCGTCATCGACTATGCAGATCTCTCCACACGGTACGGGCAAACCGGTGCTGTCGAGGCGACCCTGGGTCTGGCCGCGCGGCATGATCGTCGCCGGCGACGCGGTTTCGGTGGCGCCGTAGGCATTCATGAGAACCAGATTGGGCAGTCGTTCGGCGAGCGCTGCGATCGTTGCCGTCGGCATCGGCGCACCACCAAAGGCGCCAATGCGCCAGGACGACAGATCATGATCACCGAGTTCGCTCGAAATCAGGCACAGGTTGTACATCGCGGGCACCATTACCGTGTGCGTAATGCGCTCGGTCGCGGCCAGGCGGATGAATTCACTCGCCTTGAATTGCGGCAGGACGATCACAGTGCCGGCGCAAAAGAGCATGGTGTAGAGCTGTGCGACCAGACCGGTCACGTGACTAAATGGAACCGCGACCACCGAGCGATCCTTGCTGTCGAGCCCCATCGCGAGCGCGTAGTGCATCGCGCTGTGGATGAAATTGAGATGACTGAGCATCGCCCCTTTGGGCCGCCCGGTCGTTCCCGAGGTATAGAGCAGGGCAGCGACATCCTCCTCGGCGCAGTCGTGTCGTTCGGACAGGGGGGTTTGCTGCATGAGAGTCGAAAAGCCCTCGAACCAGCCGGCGTGTTCGCCAGTGATCGGACCGATGCACACTGCCAGCCTGACCTGTTTGATCGCACTGCGCGCGGGAACGGCGCTTGCGAACTCGCCTGCACAGACAAGCGCCACGGCGCCCGAATCATTGAGCACAAACTCGAGTTCGGGTCGCTGGGCGCGTGCGCCAATGGGGACCACGACCGCCCCCATCCAGGCGCAGGCGAGGCTTGCAATCACGAACTCTCCGCAATTGCCCATAAATAGGGCCACCCGATCGCCGGGAGCAACGCCGCGCGCCATGAACCCGCCTGCGCACTTGCTGGCGGCGTGATGCAGCTCTCGCCAGTTCAGACGCAGGGAGCCGACCACCAGGGCCTCGCCATCGGGATTGACCGAAAGCGCTGTCGCCAGGAGCTCTGCGAGGGAGCGGGCGCGGTTGTCAAAGCAGCGTACGACGCGCTGGTCAAAATGAATCTCGCGGCGCACACCTGGCATCGGCTGGCCCCACGAGGTGAACTGCGCGGCGCCTTGACTGGGCAGGGACGCAAGATGCCCCGGCGCCGCACCGGATTCAACCGGAGCGCTCAGAACTCCGTGCATGAGCATCTCGATGCAGTGCTGGACGGCCTCGTGCAGACGTTGCGCGCCGTGACTCTTCGGGCGATACCAACGCCCGATCCCGCTCAAGGCTCCGACCACGGTGAAGGTCGCGACCTTGGTATCACCGGGCGCGATCCAGCCCTCGGACATGCCTTGCTCAATCAGGATGGTGAATTCGGCGTCAATTGCGCCGCGCAGGGCGCGCAGCTCCTTGCGCCTGGAATCCGACAGAGGATCTTCGCCTACGCGAATCACGCACATGCCGAAGTCACTCGTGACGAGCCCGGCATAGTTTTCCATCGCCACGCGCAAGCGCTCGCGGGTCACAAGACCCGCCTCGGTGGCAGCGCGGATGCCCGAGCGCAGCGCCTCAAGTCCACGCTGCACGCATTCGAAGAGAATCTGCTCCTTGCTGTCGATGTAGTAGTAGAGAGTTGGCTTGGTTACTTTGAGACTCTGGGCGATATCATCCAGAGAAGTCCCCGAAAAACCGCGCTCGTTGAACAGGCGCGCTGCCGCCTGCAGCACGGCATCCTTCTTTACATGACGCTCCTGGCGGCGTTCACCAGTGGAGCGCCACGGTGAATCGACAAATTCAGGCGTCATCGGACAGCCCCGAAGTAGGGATTTCGATGCGCAAGCACAGGACACGGCCGGATGATCGCAAGCTGATTACTTTCAAGTAACATGCTTTACGGCGCGATACTGGCAGGATTTTGTGGCGCGCTCAATGCCCTCCCTGCTCGGGGTTTTCCCGAGGCAAGCGACGTCCCACGCCATGCTGCGCGGCAGCGAAAATCTCAGAGGAAAATGCGGTTCTTAGTGCGTGACCGGCGCGCATTGCGGCGCGTCATTTCGGTCCTGGGAGGCGTCGCGAGAAGCTCGCAAGCGCGCATCGTCATGCCTAGCCGCCTTGCTGGCGACAAGCTTCCAGGGCCCCGCGACCGGGAGGCCCTCGCTTAACCGTGAGCTAAGCGCAACTCGACGAGCTGAACTGCGCGCCAGGTGGGTCTCGCATTGGCCGCCAGCTCGAAGTCGGATTCGGCCGTGACTTCGTAGCAACCGGGATCCTTCTCGATGAACATTGCCTTCGGAAATGTGGTGAGCATCTCCACGAGTTCTGCGCCAAGTCTGGCGCGCGGCCCCAGATGAACTAGTTCGAATTTGCACATGGCTGCAGCTAAGTCTGTGGATGGTGACAGGGTATTAGCGCCCAACAGTGGCAATCCGTTGACGCGCGCTCGACATAATCGGCGCGACACGCGTCTGTGCCCAGGCTCGCCAATACGAGCCATTGACCATGCTGCACTCGGGTCGTAGTAATTGGTAACACTTGCGCGCAGGTATTGCGTTGAACTTGCGCTCGCACCCCACGTCCAAACATTCGGATGCAGTGTGAGCGCGCTGCACCAGGGTATGCAGGTCAGGAGCGTGAGAATTGGCTGAAGAGCCCGCCGTAATCGAATTGGACGGCGGCTCGCCTGACTGGCACCACTAACGCGCTTGAAGGTAAGGAAAGAATCTTATGAAGCCACAGTTAACGAGACTCGCCATCGCAGTCGCCGTCCTCGCCGTGTGTGCGAGCGGCACGGCGAGTGCCCAGGAAAATGGTGTGCCGCCGTCCGACACAGCGGCGGCCACGCCGGCACCCGCGCCCGCCCCGCCATGGTCTGAGCCACAGATCGAACAGATGCTCGCGCCCATTGCGCTCTATCCGGATGCGCTGGTCTCGCAGATCCTCGTGGCCTCGACCTACCCCCTCGAAGTGGTGCAAGCCGATCGCTGGCTTGCCGACGGAGACCATGCGGGCTTATCGGGTGACCAGCTCCTGGCAGCGCTTGATCAACAGAATTGGGATCCGAGCGTGAAGTCGCTTGTTGCCTTTCCGCAGATCCTGCACATGATGGACGGCAACCTCACCTGGACGGAGAATCTCGGCAATGCCTTTCTGGCCAACCAGGCGGGCGTGATGGACGCCGTGCAGACCCTGCGCCACAGGGCCGAATTGGCGGGCAAACTGGCATCGACGCCCCAGCAAGCGGTGACCACGCAGGACAATGACATCTCGATTGCTCCGGCGGATCCCAACTATGTCTACGTGCCGGTCTATGATCCAGCCCTTGCCTACGGAGCATGGCCGTACTACGGATATCCCCCTTACTATTTTCCGGGCTACTTCGGTGGCTACGCGCTGGGCGGCTTTGGTTTTGGCTGGTTCGGCGTATCGGTTGGCTTCCCGTTCTGGGGATGGGGCGTGCCCGATTGGGGACATCACCGAATCGGGATCAATCCCGGCCCCTGGGGTGGGCTGAACGGTCATGTCCCGCCGCCAGGTGGCTTCTGGACGCACAATCCGATCCACCGTGCGGGCGTGCCCTATCGCGACGCCGGCACGCGTGCCCGCTTTGGCGCGGCAAACGGCAATCCCGCCAACTATCGCGCGCTGCGCGGCTTTGCTCCGGCGCCTCAGGTAAACGGACGGCCGGCGCCGATCGCTCCCAACTTTAGTGGCACTAACCGGCCCGCAGTTGCACCAGGACAAAACCGTGCACCGGCAAACGTGCCGCGCGCGGCGACGCCCTCTCAGTCCTACTCCGCCCCACGAACGCCGCCCAGTTTCGAGTCCTACGGACGGGGCGCGGACGTACGCGTCCAGCAGGAGCGCGGCGAGACCAGTCGTGCGTCAAGCAGTCATGCGGGCTTTAGCGGTGGATCGCACGGCGGATCCCATGGTTCGGGGGGACATCGATGAACGAGCGCAATCTCTATTCGCATCGGTCGGGGGCGACCATGACTGCTGTTCGTGATGCACGCGGCAATACGCTCTTGCACACCAGCATGGCCGCGCTGATATTTCTTCTTGGCATCGTGATTGCCATCGCACCCCACCCTGCTGGCGCTGCCGGCAGCACGGGCCAGGCCTTCAGCAGTCCCGACGCTGCCGTACAAGCGCTCGGTACTGCCTGGCACAGTGGTCAGACAGAAGATCTGATGCGGATCTTCGGTCGTCAGGGTCGGGATCTGGTGGTCTCGGGCGACGCGGTCGCCGACGAGCATGCACGCACCCGCCTGGCCGAACTCTACGACGAGCAGCACCATGTCGACGACAATGGCAAGGGTGAGGCAATCCTGATTCTTGGCAGCGACGAATGGCCCTATCCTATTCCCCTCGTCCGGCAGGCCGGGCAGTGGCGCTTCGACAGCCGGACAGGAGCACAACGCATTCTCGATCGACGCATAGGGCGCAACGAATTGCACGCTATCGGCGTGTGTCGGGTCTATGTCGAAGCGCAAGACGAGTACGCCGGCAAGAAACTGTCCGGGGCGCAGCTCGAAGAATTTGCCCAGCGGCTGACCAGCACTCCGGGCAAGCGCGACGGTCTGTTCTGGGAGGTCGAGGCCGACGAGCCCGAAAGTCCGCTCGGTCCGCTCGTGGCGGCCGCCGAAGCGCGTGGCTACCAGAAGGACGTACCTGGCACCCACGAGGCCTTTCATGGCTATTACTTTCGGATCCTCACCGGTCAGAGCCAGGCAGCGCCGGGCGGTAGCGAGAGCTATCTGGTGGACGGCCATATGACGCGCGGCTTTGCCCTGATCGCCTATCCGGCCGAATACGGCAATTCAGGAGTCATGACCTTCATCGTCAACCAGAGCGGCGTCGTCTATGAGAAAAACCTCGGGCCGCGAGGTGAGACAGTTGCAACCGCGATGAAGGACTTCGACCCGGACACCAGCTGGCATCCGGTCGGTCCCTAGCCGGGCAGGCTGCCGCCCTTGTTTTAAATTGCGGAGTAGGACGCCCGGCCTTGGGCAGGTGGCGGCCCGGGGTGACTCCGGACCGTCTCATGCTTGTCACATTAGTGCAATATCTTGGCGCAATCTTCTAGTTGGGGAGCCCGCTTTGAATACTGCCGCCACCGCCCTACCAGGCGTTCACCCTGATTCCTCAACTCCATCGCGCCCGGCGCTCGACCGGCGCCCCGGGCCGCTGACGGCCGTCATATTCGTCGGTTTGCTCGCCGCCGGCCTGCTATTCACGGCCTACAGTCTGGTGCACGACATCGGTGACGCCGGCGGTGCGGCGATTTCCTGGCGCTCCTACCTGCTGCTCGGTGCGGCGCTGTTGATTGCGCTCAGCTTTGAATTCGTCAACGGATTTCACGACACCGCCAACGCAGTTGCGACCGTCATCTATACCCATTCTCTACCGCCGCATTTCGCGGTGCTCTGGTCGGGGCTGTTCAATTTCCTTGGAGTGCTGCTATCAAGCGGTGCGGTGGCCTTCGGTATCATCAGTCTGCTACCGGTTGAACTGATCCTGCAGGTCGGCTCGAGCGCAGGCTTCTCGATGGTCTTCGCCCTCTTGATCGCCGCCATCCTGTGGAACTTCGGAACCTGGTGGCTCGGCCTTCCGGCATCCTCCTCGCACACCCTCGTCGGGTCGGTAATAGGCGTTGGCATCGCCAATGCGCTCTTGCGTGGGCGTGATGGCACTTCGGGCGTTGACTGGTCCCAGGCCCTAAAGGTCGGCTATTCGCTCCTGCTCTCGCCGATGGTCGGCTTTATCTGCGCCGCCGGACTGCTGCTGGCGCTGCGTGCCTTGGTCAAGAATCGCGAACTCTATGAAGCGCCCAAGGGTAACAAGCCGCCGCCGTGGTGGATCCGCTCGCTCCTGGTACTGACCTGCACCGGGGTCTCGTTCGCGCACGGCTCAAACGATGGCCAAAAGGGCATGGGCCTGATCATGTTGATCCTGGTCGGCACCGCGCCACTCGCCTATGCCCTTAATCGCGCCATGCCGATTGACCACATGACACAGTTTGTAGCGGTTGTCGAGGTCACCCAGGCAGCACTGCAGAAGTCCTCTCCTGGCGCGGCTCCGGCCGATTCACGGGCTGTCCTATCTACCTACGTGCGCACCAAGCAGGCCACGCCCGATCTGGTTCCGGCGCTTGCCAAGGTGGTCGGCAGTATCGGCGAGCAGGTGCAGGTCTACGGCACCATGGCCAAGATGCCGGTCGATGCGGTCGGCAATGTGCGTAATGATATGTACCTGACCGCTGAAGCCATCCGCTCGCTCCAGAAGAGCGGCGCAGTGCAATTCGATAGTGATACCACCGCCAAGCTGACCGCCTTCAAGTCGGAGATCGACGACGCCACCAAATTCATCCCGCTGTGGGTCAAGGTCGCCGTCGCCATCGCGCTCGGTCTGGGCACGATGGTTGGCTGGAAGCGGATCGTCGTCACGGTCGGTGAGAAGATTGGCAAGACGCATCTGACCTACGCCCAAGGCGCTTCGGCCGAAGTCGTGGCCATGGCAACCATCGGCGCGGCCGACATCTTCGGGCTGCCGGTCTCGACCACCCACGTACTCGCCTCGGGCGTGGCTGGCACGATGGCCGCGAGCCATTCCGGATTGCAGATCGCGACGATCCGCAATTTGCTGCTGGCCTGGGTGCTGACCCTGCCTGCTGCCATGCTGCTTTCGGGTGGCCTGTACTGGCTGTTCGTGACTCTCTCGTCCTGACTGGCCAGCACAGCTCTCCCGGTCAAGCCGACCGGCTTGCTATGAGGCGCGCGCGCATTGCGCGCGGCGCCGGTCCCGGCGAATCGTCGGCTGAGCTTTCCTCACGACATCAGCTCTTTGTGCGCTTGCGTGAGCTGCGGATTCCCGCGATCATGCCGCCTGTTGCCGCTCGCTCACTATCAGGGGCTTGATGAAGGAACTCCAGTTCGTCGCTGCTCGCGAGGCCGATTGGGTGCGCTGGGATCGCTGGCTGGGCATTACCTCTGATACATCGGGCGCTGCCTACAAACCGAAAGCTGCGCAGCGCCGCGCATTGCACGCCAAGGCACGGGCCGTATTCGCCGTTGAAGAGCTCTCCAGCCAGTTTCGCCAGCTCTGCCACGATCTGTCGCTGGCACGCGATCGAAACTATTCGAGCGTGCTGGTTGACGCCTTGCAGTACCGGGTGCTGGCGGCCCACCAGCGACTGTACGGTGCGCGGCCGCGGGTTGCCGCATCGATACGGGACTACTTCCTGCGCGACTTCCCGCGCGCGGTGCGACGCGAATGGGTCCTGGTGCTGACGGCGGCGCTGTTATTCTTCGGGCCGCTCATCACCACCATCGTGCTGTTGCAGTATCAACCGGATCTGGTCTACCTGTTCGTGCCCCCCGTGGCCGTGGAACGCTTCGAGAAGATGTACACGCCGGGCGCCATGGGTCACCTACGTGGACCCATGGAGGACGTATCGATGTACGCCTTCTATATCGGCAACAATGTCAAAATCAACTTCCAGTGCTTTGCGGGAGGCCTGTTTTTCGGCATCGGCAGCGTCTTCTACCTGCTTTTCAACGGTGCCTTCAGCGGGGCGATCGCTGGACACCTCACGCAGATTGGCCTGGTACGCCCGTTCTGGAGTTTCGTCGCCGGACACAGCAGCTTTGAGCTGATCGGCATCGTGTTCTCGGGAACGGCGGGTCTGAAACTCGGCGCGGCCCTGATCGCGCCAGGCCGACGCACGCGACGCCTGGCGCTCCTCGAAAACACGCGCGTCGCGGCGCCTATCATCTACGGTGCCGCGACCCTGACTTTTCTGGCCGCGTTTTTCGAGGCCTTCTGGTCACCGCTCGGCTTCGTGCCGGCAACGGTGAAATATGTGGTCGGCATCACCTTGTGGATTGTGCTGATTGCCTACTTTTGTCTAATGGGTCGACGACGACCCGACGGTCCATGAAGTTCGAGGACTTCGCGCTGGTATTGCGCCAGCGGCGACCATGGGAGGCGCTTGATCTCGGACAGATGATCGTGCGCCGCTGGCGGGCGCCGGTGATGCGCGCCTGGGCCGCGAGCTATCTGCCGTTTGGCCTCGCGTGCTGCACCTTCAGCTATTTTCATCCCCTCGCAGGCGCGCTCCTGTTGTGGTGGTCCAAGCCGGTCTATGACCGAATGCTGCTCGACATATATAGTCGCGCCGTCTTCGGAGCTGCACCGTCACTGCGCAAATCGCTGGGGCAGCTGCTGCGCTCGCTGTTGCGTCCGGCAGTCTGGGCCGACCTTACGATCCGGCGCCTGTCTCCTGCTCGCAGCTTCAACATGCCCGTGTCCGTCCTCGAAGGACAGGCAGGTGGGCAGCGCAGCGCGCGCCTGCAGATTCTCGGACGCTCCGCGGGCGGCTGCGCGGCGTGGCTGACCTGGTGTGCCAGCAGTTTTTTCGTCGTGATTTATCTGACGCTTTTGGTCGCCATCAGCCTGATGACTCCTCTGGGCGTGAACGGGTTCTCGTTCGTAAGCAATCCCAATAGCGGTACCGATCTCGCGCCCTACGTCGAGGTTTTGGAAATGCTCGTCATCATGGTGTGCGATACGCTCATCGAGCCCTGGTATGTGGCCTCCGGGTTCAGTCTGTATCTGAATCGACGCAGCGAGCTCGAAGGGTGGGATCTGGAACTGATATTCAGGCGCATGAGCGCACGACTGGCGGCGCTCGCCGCACGCGCGGCGCAGCTGGCGGCCGTCATTCTGCTAGCAATTGCCCTCGGCACCGCGAGTGAGCCCGTGAATGCCCAGACAGCCGGACCCGCGCCCGTGCTCGCCGCCAGGCAGGCGCGCGCCGATGCGGCGCTTACTCCGGTGAACGTGGCAAGCCCACAAGTGGAGTCAATAGGCGCAGCCGACAAGGCAGCGCACCGCGTCGTCGCCGGACCCGACTTTGGCAAGAACGAGATCCGCTGGCGCTGGATGTCACGCGCACAGCCCGAACCGACCACGCCGCTCAAAATGCCTGGCTGGCTGGCTTGGCTAGAGCCCCTTTCTCGATTGATCGCCTACATGGGGGTGTGGTTCATACGCTTATTGATGGTGATCGCGCTCGCGCTCGCCATCTGGCTCCTGCTGCGCTCGGGCCTGCTCGATCGCCTGCGTGTTTCCGCCTTCTCGCGCAAAGAGATTCAGAGTGAGGTGCTGGGAATGGATGTGCGCACCGAATCCCTGCCCACCGACGTAGCGGGCGCGGCCCGCGAGCTGGCGCGCCGCGGCGAGATCACAGCGGCATTGGCGCTGCTCTATCGCGCCGCACTGTCGGCGCTGGTACATCGCGCAGAAGTGGAATTTCGCCGCGGGGACACCGAAGAGCGCTGTCTGATGCGCGCACGGGGACGTATCAACAGCGCCGCCTATGGCTACTTCGAGAATCTCGTGCGGCTTTGGCAGCTGAGCGCCTACGGCCATCGTGCAACGAGCCTGGAGAACATTGAAGGCCTGTGTCAGGACTGGGCCCAGCGCTTTGGTCCCGAGGCGGCCCTTGAGGTGGGATCACCATGAGGTCATCGACGATCTGGGGCATCGTCGCCTGCCTGGCGACGGTGGTACTGACGGCGAGCTTCATCTGGACTGGGTTTGACCACATCCCGTACACAGCGCGCACCGATCCAGATACCAAAGTGCTCGTCAATCCTTACCTGGCGTGGGAGCGCATGGGTGATGCCCTGGGTCGCCATGTCGAGCCTGTCAAGGACGCGGCACGATTGGATGAGCTGCCGGCGCGTGGCGTACTGATCTTCGATAGCGACAGATTTCGCGCCATGAACAAGGAGCATGTCGCGGCCCTGTTGCGCTGGACTAATAGTGGCGGCCACCTGATCGTCGTCGCCGAGTCGGATGGCAAGGATCCCCTGCTCGATGCATTCGGAGTCGTACGCGGTGACACCCCGGTGTTCACGCCCCTGCGCGGCGCGCCCCAGGCGCTCGGCCAGAGCTCATTTGCCCAGCCCTTCACTCTGCTTGTCGCGGGAATCGACAAGCCCCTGCGCGGCGAACTGAAATTCCCGGTTCCGATTAAGTCACTGCGCCTCGTGCCCGACTGGGCGACGTCGACCCGATCAGGGCCGGTCATCCTGCACTTCACCCGGGGCCAGGGGGCACTCACAGTCCTCTCTACTTTTTCGGATCTGGTCGGAAACAATGAGATCACCCGATCCGACAATGCAGCCATCGCCTGGACGCTGGTCAATCTGGTCAATCCTGAAGGACCCATCCTGCTCTTCTCACACCTGCATGTCGTCAGTCTCTGGGAGTGGCTCTATGGGTCGGCATGGGCGGTGCTCCTCGCCGCGGGCATCCTGCTTGTCGCCGGGATCTGGCGCGCCATGCCGCGCTTTGGTCCGCTCGCAGCAGCCCCAACCCACGAAAGACGCGCGCTTGCCGATCATTTGTCGGCCATGGGACGAGCGGTCTGGCGCGTCAAGGAAGAAGAAGGCCTGCGCTATTGGCTCCAATGCGCGCGTCGCGCGGTGATCGCTCGCGCCGCAATGCGTGATCCATCATTGATGCGCCAGACACCTGCCGAGCAGGCCAGGCGCATCGCCGCACGTCTGGCCGGGACGTCCGGAGTGGATGCGCGCCAGATTCGGCTTGCCCTGGCTGGAACCAGCACGGTAAGTGAAGGCAGCGTAGCGCGTGAAGGCTTTGCCAGGGTAATCGCCATCCTGCAGCGCGTCGAACAGCATCTCAAATAGAAACCACACACCATGACCATACCGGAAGAAAAACTTCAGGAAGCCCGCCAATTCGTCAATGCGCTGCGCACCGAGCTGCAAGGCGTGCTCATCGGACAAACCAGTGTCGTCGATGAAATCCTGCTTGCCCTGCTGGCGGGAGGTCACGTTCTGATCGAAGGCGTCCCCGGGCTTGGCAAAACGCTCGTGGTCAAGGCACTGGCGCGTGCCTTCGATGGACGTTTCGCGCGTATCCAGTTCACGCCGGATCTAATGCCCGCCGACGTGGTCGGCCATACCCTGTTTGATGCCAACACCAATCAGTTCGTCACTCGCGAGGGTCCGATATTCGCCCATCTGGTCCTCGCAGACGAAATCAATCGGGCACCCGCCAAGACCCAATCGGCCCTGCTGGAGGCCATGCAGGAGGGTCAGGTGACCCTGGAGGGCAAGGCCCTAAGGCTGCCAGCCCCTTTCATGGTGCTCGCAACGCAGAACCCGATCGAGCAGGAAGGCACGTATCCCTTGCCCGAAGCGCAGCTTGACCGCTTCTTGCTCAAGATTCTCATCGGCTACCCGTCCCTCGAAGACGAACGCGCGCTGACCCGAGCGGTAACGCTCGGCCAATCGGCGCAGTGGCTCAACGTCGACGCGGTGCGCCCGATCGCGCGACCTGAACACATCAGCTCGCTCATCCATCTGACCGCGCATGTTGAAGTCGACGAGCGCGTACTCGATTATGCGGTGTCCATCGTGCGCGCTACGCGCGAATCGACTGCGCTAGCCGCCGGGGCCGGTCCGCGCGGCAGCCTCGCCCTGATTCGCGCCGGTCGGGCGCGCGCCGTGCTCGCCGGTCGCGGCTTCGTTACTCCTGACGATATCAAGGCCGTGGCTTTGCCTGCCTTGCGCCATCGCGTGATCACTTCAGCCGAGACAGAAATCGAAGGGGTGGCGGTGGACCTGGTTCTCTCGAACCTGCTCGATCAGGTTCAAGCTCCACGTACCTGACGGCAGTGATCCCCCTACCCTCACGCACGCTCGGAGCCCTCTTGCTGGCGTGGCTCGCGCTGGCAGTGGCAGGTCTGTTCCTGTCTGACGTCACCGAGCTCTGGCAGGTCTGCGGCGCACTTCTCGCCGCCGCAGTCCTCGTAGATTGGCTGTGGGGTTGGCAGCGCGGCTGCCCGATAACCATTGAGCGGGTCATGCCCCACAGCTGGCCGGTTGGCGTCAGCCAGAACATTGAGCTCACGGTGCGCTGCGATGAGGGTGGCGCCAGACTCCGAGGCGAGATCTTCGATGACGCGACCGACGATTTGCTGATCACCGGCATGCCGCGCCGTTTTGCGGTCAACCGCAGTCGTGCCGTGCGCATTTCCTATCGCGCGCTCGCACAGTCGCGCGGACCGCATCAGCTTGGCGCGGCGCACATCAGACTCGAAGGCCCGCTCGGTCTGGTGAGCTTTGCGCGCCGCCTGGAGATCGCCTCCGGCGACGCAGCCTTCCGGGTCTTCCCGGATTTTGCGCGCATCGCCAACTACACCTTAATGGCTACCGACAATCGCCTTGCCCAGATTGGCCTGTTCAATCGTCGCCGGCGCGGCGAAGGGATGGAGTTCCAGCAACTGCGCGAGTACCGCCAGGGTGACTCCTTGCGCCAGATCGACTGGAAGGCCACCGCGCGCCAGCACAAACTGATCGCCCGCGAGTATCAGGAAGAGCGCAACCAGCAGATTGTTTTTTTACTGGACTGCGGCCAGCGCATGCGAACCCGGGAGGCGGTCGCTGCCCAGGGTGCGGCGATCGCCCTGTCGCACTTTGATCACACGGTCAACGCCCTGCTCCTGCTTGCCTACGTGGCCCTGCGCCAGGGCGACGGCGTGGGGATGGCGACCTTCGCGCATCCGAGTCCGCGACTGGTCGCGCCGCGGCGCTCGCAGGCAACCCTGAATCGTCTGATGAATTCGCTCTACGATATTGAACCCAGCAATCTCACTCCGGACTATCTCGAGGCTGGGCGATCGCTCGGGGACGCCGTTCGCAAGCGCTCACTGATCATTGTGCTGACCAATCTGCGCGACGAGGATGACGACAGCTTGCAACCGGCGATTCGCCTGCTCAATCGGCGTCACCTCGTGGTCGTGGCGAGTCTGCGCGAGCCCGGGCTCGCGCAATTGCGCGAAAAGCCCGTAGGACACTTCGAAGACGCGCTCGCCTACGCTTCGGCAACCGAGTATCTGTATCGCCGGCAGCGCTCGATCGCGCGACTGCGCAAGTCGGGTGTGCAGTGCCTTGACGTCGCACCGGCCGAGCTGCCGATGGCACTGGTGAATCAATACTGGGCCATGAAGCGCAGTGGTGTACTCTGAAGTCCCGCCCTTCCAAGGATCGTGACATGCCGATGAATCCGAACGAACCGGCCAATCCCTACCAGGCACCCGCGACGAGAGTGGTCGCCGAGCACGCCTCTCTGGGCGAATCCGAAGTGATTCCCGGTGGCAAGGTGCCGGCGATGGGCGCAGCGGGATCCTGGCTCAGCCGCTCCTGGAGTCTATTTGCCAGTGCTCCCGGAGCGTGGATTCTGACTGCGATAGTCGGTTTCTTGATCGTCTGCATCGCGTCCGCCATCCCCTTCGCTGGCAGCATCCTGGGACCCATCGCTGCGATGCTTCTCAATGGTGGCGTCTATCTCGGATGCCGCGCCCATGATGAGGGCAAACCCTACAGTTTTGACTACCTGTTTGCAGCATTCAATCAGGGCGCCACGCCCCTGGTGATCGCGGGGGCCATCTATGGCGCATTGAAGATGCTTGGCTCATATCTCATTTTTAGCGCGACTCTTGGTAGCACCATCTCGTTGCTGGAGTTGCGAGATAGCGATTCCGTAATGCGACTCGCTGCTGAGCACGGCTGGCTCGCACTCGCCTCGGCCTCCGCCGGAGTGATCCTGTATGGACTGGTACTCTCCGGATTCTTCTTCTTTGCCCCAGTACTGATCGCCGTGTACCGCTGCACTGTCGGTGACGCCCTACGCTGGAGCTTTTCGGGCTGCATCAAGGGGATGATCCCCCTGTTTATTCTCAGCCTGATCGCCGCCGTGCTTTTCATGTGCACGGTGTTCACGCTCGGGCTGGGCCTGCTCGTAGTCGGTCCCTTGTGGTACATCTCGCTCTACTACGCCGCGCGCGACATTTTCGAAAAATGACAATGCTGCTCGATTCGGCACGCGAGATCTCGACCCCCGAGGGCGCACAGCTCACGCTGCGCCTTGCCGGACCGGTAGTACGCGCGCTGGCGTGGCTCGCCGACTTCGGCATTCGCGCAGGCATTTTTATTCCCTGCGCGATCGTACTCGCGCTACTGGTCAAGATCAGCGGCCCCTTGCTCGGGCTGCTGGCATTTCTACTTGAGTGGTTTTATCCCATCCTCTATGAGGTGTTTCGCGACGGCGCGACGCCAGGTAAGCGGTTGCTCAAAATCGCGGTGCTCAAGGACGATGGCACGCCCATCGACTGGGGCAGCTCGTTCGCCCGCAATACACTGCGCGCAATTGACGTACTGCCGATCGGATATGGGGTCGGGCTGCTGACCATGCTACTTGGCACCGGCTTTCACCGGCTTGGCGATCTCGCGGCGGGCTCAGTCGTCGTGCATCGGAGCGAGCCACCCGAGTCGATCCCGATCGGCCCAGGCGAGAGCTCTATCGAGACTCGGGTTCCGCTGACGCAGCAGGAGCAGCATGCCTTGATCGATTTCGTACGGCGCGCTGACTCGCTGACGACCGAACGAGGGGAAGAACTGGCGACCTTGGCCGAGCCCATAGTTGGAGATTTGCCGCCCAGCCAGGCTCGTACACGGCTGCTCGCGGTCGGACGCTACCTGCTTGGGCACAGCGACTAGATCCAGCCGGCTCTCGTGTTGTACATAGCGCAAGATCGGCAATCGGTCCTCCGCCGGTAGCCGCGGGCGCTCACTTGGACCCGTTTTTCGCTTGATGCTATAATTACCGACTTGCGCCCGTAGCTCAGTTGGATAGAGTACTTGGCTACGAACCAAGGGGTCGTGGGTTCGAATCCTGCCGGGCGCGCCAAAAAACACAGACGGGCCAGTCGCGATAGTGACTGGCCCGTTTTCAATCGCGGTTCAAGTCTGCGATTTCGCCGAGTGTCGGGCGATGAACTCTTTGATCGCCGTCGCCGATGCGTGCGGAGCGGCCTGAAGCAAGCAGTGTGGCCCTCGAACCCGCGCGATCGTAACGTCTGGACGGTAGTTGCGGATCTCGTTTAGGGACCGCGGCGCGACGAGGCGATCGTCGGTCGCTTGGAGGTACATCAGTGGCGAGCTTGACTGGTTCAGTTCGGCCCGTACGTCTACCGAAATGACGGCGCGCAACCGAGTCCGAAGCACTCGGAGAGAGACTGCAGCAATTGCGCCGCGAAGATCTTCCGAGAGATCGGCGGATGCGTCTGGTCCGAGCAGGACACGGCGCGCGATTGCGCTCGACGACGCAAGAGAAGCCACGGCGGCGAGCCCTCCCACAACTTGCCCAAGTAGTCCTAAAGGATTCGAAGCGAACGAACAGCACAGTATCGTGCCCGAAAATCGCTCGGGATAAGCGGCGGTCAGCGAGATCGCGATCGGGCCCGAGAACGACTCGCCAAGAAGAAAGGCCCTCCCTCGCTCGGGTAACGCGCGCACCGCGATATCTTTGAGTTCGGCGTAATTCAGCTCTACGTCTGGCGGATAGGAAACTACTTGGCATTCAACGTCAGTGCCAAGTTCCGCCACGAGCCTCTTGAGCAGCATTCCGGTGCCGTCCATCCCCGGAAGCAGTACCAACTTCGGGGTCATAGGCCCTGCGCTTTTCTCAGCAGTTCGATACCCCGCGCGACATTGCCTGTGCTGCTTGCGGCACGCATACGAAAGCGAGCCTCGGCGTCAAGTTCTGCCAGAATCAGCTCAGTCATCTCGCCGATGAGCCGATTGAGACTCAGACTTCGTCTCCGTGCGAGGCCTTTCAAGCGCTCGTACTTCTCGTCGCTCATCCGGATCGTAAGGCGCCTAGGCATTTCTAGTCCGTAATCAACCTTAAGACTTCGGACAATCGGTAGACCAAAACTCCCGCGGGTGCCTTTCCGAAGAGATGCCCAAAGTGCTTCTCGTCTCCGGTGACAAGCGCCTGCGCTCCAACGGAGGCAGCTGCGGCCAGGATTGGCGCATCTTTGTCGGGCAGCCCTTGACTCGCGGCGGCCAGAATCTGATCTTTCGATGGCTCCGAACCTATTGAGATCAGCGTCGCCAGTTCCTCGAGCACCGAGGCCCGCGCCGCTGCCTTGGCCCTCACGTTGCGGCGCGCCTCCTCGAGCGCGAACGCCGAGCTCAAAAGCTCACAACGACCCACCTTAGAGAGTTCGAACAACAGTGCCGCAGGGCTTCCATCCTTGTAGGCCGCACTGAAAATGATATTCGCGTCCAGAAACAGACGCATTTCACTTTCTCTTTTGCGCGAGCATTCTTCGAGTTTTCGCCACCAGTTCGGGCGGGACCGCGTTCACCCTCTCGAATTCGGCGATTCGTTCTTCTGAATAAATTTCGATTGGGTAAACGGCGGCCGGACGCAGGACGATCGCGCCGTCGGACGTGGCCTCGACAATCAGAGGAGCGTCGTCAACGACTCCGATGGAGCGAAGCAGCGCCTTTGGGATCGTGACCTGCCCCTTCTTTCCCAGCTTGACCAATTCCATATCGATCTACCTCCTGGGTCAATTGTACGCCTTTCCGGCTTCCCGGAAATACGGAAATGCGCAAGTCATCCAAATCAGGGACCCGACTCGTGCCGGCAATTTGCCGCCAACAGTAGTGCATCGTAGTGCACGGTCCTGCAGGGAATGAGCTAGTCTAGCGCGTGTAAGTCATTGATATATATGATGCACGACTTGGCTACGAACCAAGGGGTCGTGGGTTCGAATCTTGCCGGGCGCGCCAAAAAATAGACGGGCCAGTCGCGAAAGTGACCGGCCCGCTTTTCTTCTCCGTAGGGAAATCGTCACGCTGGCAAGCGCTCCTCGTCGACCATTCGAGGTGAGTCACGTTTGACCTACGCAGACCAGTTTCCAAAGCGAATCGAACCATGGCGGCTTGGTGCTTCGGAAGGTGACGGATGAGTGCATCAGCTTGCTCGCGCGTAATCCAACGAACGCGTGGCTCGCCCAGCTCTACCATCTCAATCTTCGGACACCTGTCAACCCAATGCCAGTCGTCTCTCGCTTTGTGAAGAATCGCCCGCAGAACTTCCAGTGTCCGATTGACCGTTGCCGGCCTCGGAACGATATGGCGTGGTGGGCCCTTCTTCCTAAGAATCGAGTATGGCTTCGAGCGAGACTCGGTCATTCGTTCCACTAGTTCAGCCGTAATTTCATCCAAATACTTCCCGTTCAACATCGAATCCATCCAGCGAAGGTGCGACTGAATCGCCGATATGCTCGCCTTCGAGGATTTCAAACGAACATATCGAACAACGGCCTCATTCCAGGTGCGCCGGGCTTTGACCCCCAACCGCTTCTGCTCCAGAACTCCACCTTCAGTCGGTCGTGCAGCTCTTGAGCTTTGGCCCGACTTTCAGTCCCAGTGCTTTGCTGTATTCGCCTTCCATTCGGTGCGAAGAGGTCAATCCACCCTATTGGTGAAGGTTTGCGTTTGTAGAGTGACTTCAACCTTCGTCGCGAGGCGCTTTGCGACGCTGACGGGTGCAGGAAGAAAGCGCCAGGAGGAGGGATGTCAGCACAGGCACGCTGATGCTGATGAAGCGCAGCCAGGGCGGAGGAAGATGCGGCATCCAGATCGACAGGCCGCCCGAAAACCATAAGGCGGCGCCCACCGTGACTGCGGTCAAGGCGAGCGCAATCACCAGTGGGATGACCCGCACGCGAAGCATCGGTTCGCCCGAATAATCTCGCATATCGATGTGCTCCTGCTACACGCGCGCAGTGCTTGCCGGATGTCCCAAAGGGCATGATAGCCTTCGACTTCCGCGGATGCCAGTGTGGCGCATCCGCGCGGCAACTACAACTACGGCCGATTTCTTGACCGTGGCCTGGGTATCACGCAGAACAGGGAATTGGCGCGCCGCTTGATCGAGGAAGCGGCCGCCACCGGAGACCAGGCGGCGATTGCGTGGCTCCAGGCTGCCTCACCCAGGCAGCGAAACTAGGCGGATCCGCGCCGCGCATCGGGGCATGCGCGATCCAGCTTCACACTAACCGGTCTTGCCTATGTTCGCGAGCTTAGCCAGATTAGGACCTATTCGCCTCTTCCACATATCGACATACCCCGGGCTGGAATCCGGTCCCGATTCTTCAAACGTCACTAGCTCCTCCTGCGCCGTTCTTCGGTACTCAAGCATCGCCTTCGCGGCATTCATCGAGTCCGCCTTGTCTGCAAATGCGAGCGCAAGATACGCGTAGGGATAGTACCAGTCGGCATTGAGCTCAAGCGCCTTCTGAAGTGCGTCGATGGCTTGGTCGTCTTCGCCGAGCATCAAAAGCGCTCGCCCCAGATTGACCAGCTCGAAATTGTACGGATGCTCAGGATGCAAGGCGATCCCTGTTCTTATGGCGCGCAAGGCGGCCTCTGGATTGCCATCGTAGTAGTACCAGAACGATTGCATGGTGTATCCACGCGGGTCCATTGGCCTCTGTGCGATATATCTCTCTACCGCTATCCGGCATTGGCCAGGATCGGCACCTCCAACCGAAATCGCGTATTGGACACCTGGATCATCAGGATCCAGCTTGATGGCCTTCGCGAGAAGCGTGCGCCCTTCCTCAGCCGCGCGGTCTACTGCCTTCATGTCGTGGGGAGAATAAAAATCCGAGGCTTCGTATTGCAAGACGTTGGCAAGGCCAAGCGTTGCCCCCAGATTGTCGGGCTCTAGCGCCAGGACGCGCCGATAGGCCTCCTCGGTCTGCTTCAATCCATCGATGGTCTCCGGTCGAAGCTCCAACGCCGCTGCGCGGAGCAGCAGGTCCACGGTCCTCTCGCCGGACTTGTGATGCTGGCTGGCCCGGACAGCCTCCAGGTGCATGGCGCGATCGGTGCCGTTCGCGATGCGCCCCGTGATCTGTTCCTGCAAGCCGAACAGGTCATTCTTCTCGCTCTCGAAACTCTGTGACCAAAGCTGGGCTCCGGTTGCGGCATCGGAAAGTTCCGCGTTTACCTTCAATTTTCCGTCTCCGCGCTGAACACTCCCACCCAGGACGAACCGCACACCTTCTGCTTTTCCGATTTCCTGAACCGAGAGGGACTTTCCCTTGTACCTGAATGCGGTCGTCCCGCTCACGATGAACAAGTCTCGAATACGCGGCAGGTCAGCGGTGATGCTTTCGGTGACGCCATCGGCCAGGTATTCCTGATTGGGATCTCCTGTGCGGTTGATGAACGGAAGGACGATTACCGAGACGGGGGGACCCGGAACTCATAGCGCCAGGCGAGAGGCCGGGGCGGTCGTGCTGGTCCGGATCGTTTGGTAGGCGTTCCAATAACCAACGAATCCACCCAGTATCGCTCCCAGCGCGGCAATGCCAGCGAGCGGCCCCCGGATGCGCTTGAGTTGGCCGAAAAACTTCGCGTAGCGACCGCGCGAGTCGGCGCCTGCGGCGATGACGTTCGGCCCTTGCTCGGTCGGTTCCGTCAATTCGTACCCCCGACGGTACGGCTAAGAATCGGACGCTGCGAGTGTAGGGTGGCTCGATTAGCCTGTCTACACCGGAGGACTTTTCAGGCGGGAGACTAAGTGATTCAATGAGTGTGCCTGACCTGACCAGGGGACATCAGGATGCCCTGCCCCGCTGTGCGTCCATCGCTCGGTGCGGCCCGTGCAGCGCTCGCTGCCGGTCTCGCATGCTTCGGTCTTGTCGTCTGGTTTGGCGCTGCGGCGGCGCCGACAGTCATCACGGTGGTCACCGAGGACAATCGCTCGGGCCTGCTCAACCCGCGCGATACGGTCAGCGCGAGCCCGGGGGCGGAGATCGCCTGCACCACCGTACGGCGCGCCGGCTTCGAGTGCTCGATCGCGCGTAGGGAATCTGTAACGCAACAGGGCTAGCTCCCGCTAAACTCCGCTAAGCTCGGCTAAATTGAAAGGGCGCAGGACGTCGTAAGTAACTGATTTTAAATGCGCTCTAGGAAGAACTCAAACCTACGAACCAAGGGGTCGTGGGTTCGAATCCTGCCGGGCGCGCCATTCAAAACAACGGGTTAGATGCGAAAGCGTCTAGCCCGTTTTCCTTTTGCACGCTTCAGGATGCGGGTAGTGAGTTGTGGCTGGCAGTTCTGCGAAGAGTCACCCGTTCCATAATCTCCTGGACACCGAATGCCACCTTCGGTGGGATACGTGACGCTGGATAGAATTGCTCGATTAGGGCAATCGCGTGGGTAGCATCCTCGACCTTAGCAGCGTCAGCTAGCAATTCAATATCAGAGATATCGTGCGAGCCCTCAATTCCTTCCGGACGCATTGCCATGCACTTCATCGCAAAGAGATACTCGGCGGATGGAACGATGACACGCAATCCGCCACCGGCGTCGCCACCGAATTCTTCCAAAAGTCGCATTTGTTCCTTGCTGGAACGATAGCCCTTGACGCCATCGTTTAGCCAGTCGTCGGGCCAGCCCTCTTCCTCCGCGACTTCTGCCGCGAACCGACGGACCAAGGTCGGATCGCCATTCACGACGGCGTCCACGTCGCGTGTCGACACGCGGGCGTTGAACACCAGCGAGAGCACGGCGCCACCATACATAGACAGCTCGATGAGAACCCCGGCGCGCCTCGCTCTATCGTCAATGCCCCGAAGGCCGCGCTCGATGTCGTCTTTCTCAAGTTGAGGCATTTTGATTCTAGCTAGGCTTCGACACTTTCATGCGGCGCGCTCTCTCTTCGAGGTCGAGATAGCGGATCTGCGTCAACAAAAATCAATCGACGACGAAACGCGCTTGGACTCTCAACGACACAGATAGCCTTCAGCGACTCCAATCCTGCCGGGAAGTACGGACTACGCAAGAATCTAGTTGGTGAATTGACCCACGAAGGAACCGACATCATGTTGCGAAGCGCGAGATGCTCTGCCACAGCGGCTAGGTAGGCGTTTTCCCGCGCGTTATCCGATAGTGGCGGCTCGGGGTACAGCATCAAATTCTTCCGGATCGGATCGCGCTCGCCGTAAAACTCATCGAGGAATTCTCTAACAAACATATCGATGCCGCCGAATGATCGGGCGCAATTTGCGACTTCGGCCAGCGTTCTCGGACGGCCTCTAGCGGGCGAACTCGCTTGCGTGAGACGCTTGCGAGATCGCCTACGACGCGAAGGAGTGCCTTCGTCACCAGGCTGGTTCGGTAAAGTCTGCTGCGCGCCGACTTCCACCAATCCCCCTAGACCAAGAACATTCAGCACGCGAAAAAACGCACCTACCGAAACGCCTGCGTGGCCGTTTTCTAGGTTTCGGAGAGTGGGCCTCGATATCCCCGCAAGCGAACTCAGCTCATCGGACGACAATGACTGCTGCACCCTGGCCAGACGCACGCGGACGCCCATACGTCGCAGTTGAGCGGAAGTACTGGTGACGCCTATTGGCGCTGAAGAACTCATATTGGAAAGTATTATATCCTTTACCAGCAGCAATGGCAATGATAACTCTCTTTAATTTTCCGCTCGATCCCGAAGGGAATATGAGACTCGAGTTGGATTCCCAGCGACAGTTGCCGGCAATTTGCCGACGTTGGTTGTGCACTGTTGTGCAGCCTCATGCAGGCTTCGGAGCGGCCCAGGCGCGCCAACCTATTGATAATTAATGCTAGTTTTTGAAAGATCTGCTACGGTAATCCCCCCGTAAAAGCGTAGGGTTCGGAGGTAGAATTTTCTCCAATGGAGGGAGTTCTGCATGAAGAGGTCACGGTTTACGGACAGCCAGATCATGGCTGCTTTGAAGCGCGCTGAGGCGGGGGAATCGGTTCCGG
>CAJCHO010000124.1 GCA_903970145.1 Mycobacteriaceae bacterium
TCATCGGTGGTCGTGTCGTGCAAGGCTGCGACGAAGAGCGTGTCGGCTGGGATCACGATGCTCCGTCCGGCGAGTTCCCCGCGCACCGCCTTGTCGTTCAAAAGCGCAGCCAAGAGGCGCGCGTTGACTTCGCCCGGATAGCCGCCGCAGGCGCCACAGTGCAGCGCGCTCGCATGCGGGTTATTGACGACCGTCGCACCGTGACCGGCCAGTATCACGAGTCGTGCAAAGTTCTGGGTGAGGGACATCGCGCGAAGCACCGCTTGCGCCATCTCAACTCGGGATCCGAGGTCGAGCGGTGGATCCAAGTGCGGCGCCGGCTCATCGGTCGCGGACGGCGGGTGATCGAGCGCCAGCGCATCGCGCAAAAGCTTGCCTACATAGAGCGGACCGGTCGCCTCAACGAAGGCGAACGAGGATACAGCCGCTAATTTGAATCGGCCCCAGGCCCGCTTGGCACGCGCCTTGAATCGCAACGACTGGTCCGCATCCGCCTCGTTGGGTCCGCCGGCGACGCTCTGGATGCCCGGTTTGAGCAGCACCGGCAGACGAAGCTCCGTCACATCCGAAGCGAAGCGCCGGTGCACAGCCGCGAGTCCGAAGAATCCGGCAAAGCCAAGCGTCTGAATGTCGGGCGAGATCTTCTCGAGCGCGCGGCGCAGCACCTCGGAGCGAACGTCGATGCAAAAGACCGCCTGCAAGGCCGGGCGATCGCTGCGGACGGTGGCCGTGGGTGCGTTCAGAACTTTCGCCAGCCCCCGCTGCGCCGCAAGCTCGGTCGCCTCCTGCAGGATGACGTCGATGACCTGATCGGGAGTGGCTTCGAGGGGTGCCGCATAAGTGGCGCACACTTCACTCCAGCGACGGGAGATCTTTTCTGCGTAGCGCTCGTAAAGCGCCTCCTCCCACACCAGACGGATCGCCAAAAGGTCTGCGAGGGTTGCGTCTGTTTGGCCCGCCAACTCAGCCTGCCAGAGCTGATAACGCGCATAGTGTGCCCAGCCTCCGAGCGTCATCAGCAATCGATGAAAATAAGTCGGCAGCGCGGCTGGATGCAGGCTAAGCGTGGACACCGCACGGCTGACGGCGCCGGTTGCCAGCCGCGGTGCACGCGCCACATGCAACGCGAAGCCTGCCAGTCCGATGATTTCAGGCGTCAAATCGTGAGTAGCCTCCGAGCGCCAGGCGCTGTATGTGCTCCTGCCTCGCGGAGCCGCCCAGATGGCTTGGCCCATGTCGAAGTAGCCCGAGGCCCACGCGCCCAAACGCTCGGCGACCACAGCAGGCCAGTCGATCCCAGAAACCTCGGCGGCAAGATCGGCGACGGTTGCCAGGGCCTTGGTTCTCTCAACTGGCTGCCGTGCCGCTTCGAGCAGCGCGGCGACGTTTGCCGGCCGAACGGCGCTTGGTGCGGCGGCGAGCGCCTGCTCCAGATCCTTCAGCGCGATGGCACGCGATTCGATGCGCTCGAGGTACCACGCGCGCGGCATCGTGACCGCGATACCGGCGACGCGCCCAAGCCGCGCGGCGGTCTGGGCAAGCGACTCGCCGGCTTGTCCCAAGAAGGGATTGACCGCGACGCTGGAGGCGAGCGGCCAGGCAGGCGGAATTGCGCGCAAGGCGGCTTCAGCCGCCAGTGAAATACCGGCATCGGCAAGCCCTTCGTCGTGCGCCGTCAATGTGTCCATAGCAATATCGCTGTGTCTAATCACGACGAAGAAGAATTCTTGCGCACAGACCAGCCGCCCAGAAGTCGGTCGAAGATGGCGTTGGCATATAGGCCGTTGGAAAGATGTACGCGCAAGCCCACCGCCGCCGGATGATTTGCCCACAGGGGAAACATGGCCTGAATCACCGCGACGACCCCAAAGCTCACCAAGATGAGCATGATGAGCGCCCATTCAAGGGGACCCGGGGCAGGCACCGGGGGGAGCACCGCGCGCGTGACATAGCTCGCGCCTAACTGCAGGGTAAAATAGCTGATCGATGTCGCAAGCGCGTACAGGCTCGTGCGTCGCGTCAACGCGCGCGGCGCAGAATCCGCGAGCCCTTGCGCAATCAAGTATGCAACCCCAAAGATCAAGATGGCGCCGAGCGCGATCGCCTGCGGGGATTTGTGTTCGAAGCCGAAAGCGAAGCCCACCGCAATGTAAATCGACAGAGCGAGCAGAAAAGCGCGGCCCACCGCCGCGGCATTCGGAATTGCCACGAGTCCGGGTCGACGATTCGCGGCAATCGTGTCCACCGCGGAACCAGAGACGAGAAAAGAATGTGCCTTGTAGAGCGAGTGCGCGAGGATGTGCAGAAGCGCCAGTGGAAAGAGCCCGAGTCCGCACTCGAGGACCATGAATCCCATCTGACCGACCGTCGACCAGGCAAGCGAAGTCTTGACGGCAGGCTGGGTCAGCATCACCAAACCGCCAAAGAGCGCGGTGAACCCCCCCACCATCACGAGCCCTGCAAGCACGCTCGGGCTCAGCACCATGACATCGGCAAACCGGATCAGGAGGAAGCCCCCGGCGTTGATCACCCCGGCGTGCAGCAATGCCGAGACCGGCGTCGGAGTTTCCATGACTTCGGTCAGCCAGCCATGCGTCGGAAACTGTGCTGACTTCAAGAGCGCTGCAAGCGCCAATAGGCCGGCCGCCCCCGTCGTGTAGGCATCGGCTATCCCGTGCATTCGGGCGCTGCCGACGATCTGTGCGATATCGGTCGTGCCAAATTTGCCGAACAGCAATAACGCAGCACCGATCAGCGCGCCGTCGCTGAGTCGGGCGGTGAGAAACTTCTTGCGCGCCGCCCGCTGCGCAGCAACGCGCTGCGGATAGAAGAGCAGCAGCCGAT